>CAMWNB010000053.1 GCA_947175495.1 uncultured Porphyromonadaceae bacterium
TACACATATCATTACATGCGTAAACAAACTTTATTAAATTTAATATTTAAATAACACTCATAATGCACTATTTTACAAAGATTTACAAACAATCACACAACAACACCCCACCCCATTAATTTGATATTACAAATTACATACGCGAACAACCACAAACCATTGTTTGCAAATTTAAATTTGGAGTTTACAATTATTCTCTTTACATTTGCACATTCAAAATTTGCAATTTCAACCGCCTGTAAATTCCTAAAAATGGACATCGCAACACGCCTAAAGCAGTTTATGGCTGCAAAAAACATAGCAAGTTCGCAGTTTGCCGACAGCGCGGACATTCCCCGCCCCACCTTGTCGCAGCTCCTGAACGGGCGCAACAAAAAAATCAGCAATGAACTGATCGGAAAAATACACGATGCTTTTCCTACGCTGAACGTGCTGTGGCTGATGTTTGGCGAAGGAGAGATGGAGGGCTGCACGGATATGCAAATCTCAGAGCCTCAAAAAGCCGCCGCGCAACCTGCTTCGGAAGTGCAAGAGCCACGTTATGAGGCCGTATGGGTGGCGCAGGCCCCGGACTACGACAATCGCGCACCAAAACCAAACCGTACGCAGGACATGTATCAGCAGCAGAATCCGCCTCGCCAGAGCAATGAAAGACCCATTTCGGCCGAAGCGATGCAGGCGTTGAGCAATGTGGGCGTGCGCATGGGCGATACTGCGCGTGTGCAGCAGATAATGGTGCTGTACACCGATGGACGCTTCGAGACATTCAAACCGGCCGAGCAGTGATTTTTCAAAAAATAGACAGCGGCAGTTTGGTCGGCTCGCGATTTATCACTACTTTTGCATAAGAAAACAAATACACATTAATATAGATGGAAATTACAGGAAGAATCATTTTCGATCTGCCCGAACAGAACGGCACATCGAAGGCCGGCAATGCGTGGCGTAAGAAAGAATATGTGCTCGAAACCGAAGACACCTACCCCAAGAAAGTGCATTTCGACTTTTTCGGCGACCGCGTGGACCAGTTCCCGCTGAAGGTGGGTCAGCGCATCAAACTCAGCTTCGACATTGAAAGCCGCGAATACAACGGCCGTTGGTTCACCAGCATCCGCGGCTGGCGTGCCGAGGACGCGGACAGCGCTCCCGCTCCCGCCGCAACTGCAGGTATGGGTGCACCCGCTGCCGCTCCCGCAGCTCCGGTGCCCCCGGTGGTGAACGCCACCGACGACCTGCCCTTCTAAAGCCCATGTCTTAACAAAACAGAGAATGCCGCGAAAATTCGCGGCATTCTCTGTTTTGTTTGGCTACATATAGTAATTTCGGTATTTTTGCAACATGAAAAAGATGTTGATTGCGGCGGTGTTGACCGCCATTGCCGGCACTGCTGCCGCCGGCATCGCCGGTCGATGGACGGGGAAACTGTCGGTCGGGCTTTACAGAGTGCCATTGGTACTGAACTTCAGTGAGCACGGATGCACGATGGACTCACCCTCGCAGGGAGTGACCGGACTGCCGGCAACAGTGGAAGCATGCACAGACGACAGCGTAGCGATAACGTGCGCGTCCATAGGCATGAGTTACCGCGCCAAGGTGTGCCAAGGCGTGATGCGCGGCAAGTTCACTCAACACGGCATGACCTTCCCCCTGGAGATGCGGCCGGATGCACCCGAAACGGAGCGACGCCCGCAGACCCCGCGCCCGCCATATCCATATGCCACGACCGACACCATATTTGCATCGGTCGACGGCACGCGCCTGGGCGGCACAATGGCCCTACCCGACGGCGCACGGACGATGGTGGTGTTCGTGACCGGCAGCGGACCTCAGAACCGCGACGAGGAACTGTTCGGGCACAAGCCTTTTGCCGTTATTGCCGACCAGCTGGCGCGCAATGGCGTGGCCTCGCTGCGCTACGACGACCGCGGCACCGGACAGTCGGAAGGCGACTTTACATCGTCTACCATCTACACCTTCCGCGACGACGCACAAGCTGCCATAGAGACCGCGAGAAGCATCCCGGGCATTGAGCGCGTAGGCATTATCGGCCACTCCGAAGGCGGAACCATAGCCTTTATGATTGCAGCAGACAGCGCGGCGGACTTCGCGGTCTCGCTTGCCGGGATGGCGATCCCCGCAAAAGAATTGCTACTATGGCAGAACGAGCGCGCTCTTGACAAAGCCGGAATACGCGGCAAAGCAAAAGATCAATCCATGGCTCTAATCGGAAAAATGTTCGACGGCATGGCTAACAGACAGCACTTGAATCCGGATTCACTGACAGCATCGGGACAATACGACGCAGTGCCGAAGGCGGTTGTCGAATCGGTAAGAAAAAACTACACTTCGCGCTCGCCGTGGCTTGACTGCTTTGTCAGCCTCGATCCCACACCTTGGCTTGAAAACGTGAGCTGCCCGCTGCTGGCTATAAACGGTACGAAAGACACACAGGTGGAGGCAGAAAGCAACCTCGCCGGCATAGCAGCACGAGTGCCCCACGCAAAAATCATGTCAATGGCAGGGCTCAACCATCTGATGCAACATGCAGAAACAGGAGAGACCGACGAGTATGGCGAGATACGCGAAACCATAGCGCCCGAAGTTCTTGACGCCATTGTAGAGTTTTGCCGCCTGCCGTCAGAAAGTGGCGTGGAATGAGACACGGAGCCCGTGGCGGTCAATATCGTAGGGTACGTCGAGATAGTTGAGACGCCACACATAATCGAGGCGGATACACTTGAGAATGTTGTCTATGCCCGCCGATATTTCCATATACGGTCCGCGATCCATGGCCCGCGTGGTCGCGCCCGCAGGATAGGCGAACAGCCGCGGATTGCACAGCGGGTCGTTCTTGGTGCTAAGCCGCCCCCACACTCCACGGAACGAAACCAGTTCGCGCAACTTCAGTTTCTTGAATACAGGAATGCAGTTGAAGAACGCTCCGTTGAGCCAATAGGTAAACTCCCAGTTGAGCTGGCTGTCGTTGACAAACTCCATGGGATTGATAAGCGCGAAGCTTTCCGGCTGGATTGTGTAGGACAGATTGGCATTGGGAATAAGCAGATGCATGTAGGGCGATGTGCTCCACACATGCCCCGCACCCAGCATAGTGTCGAGATAGCCGAACGCCGAGAACCAGAAACGCTTCGAGAACACAAACTCCGTCTTGTTGACGGCAAACTCAGACCCCAGAAAGCGCGGGAACGCCAGGGTGTGCGTCAGCATGAACACCGGCGCATCCCGGTTGACGGGGATGCGCTGCGATGTGGTCTGATAAAACTTCTCGCCCGGTGCATAGCGCAATTGCAGTTTCAGTACAGCCTCGTCGAAATAACTGCGCGAGCGGCCATAGCCGTCGGTAAACTGCACCCACGGCGTTGCCTCCATGCGCTCCCAGCCGGCTGTGGCAGTGACGGAGAAATTGTTGCGCAACTCCATGATGTAGCTAAGACGGTGCCACCACTTGTATACCGCCATCTTGTCGGAGAAGCGCTTCAGCGACAAGAACACATTGTCCGCGTTGGTGAAATTGTAGTGCTGGCCGATGAAATCGAGGTCGTAGGTCGACGTCAGTCGCAGCGCGTGCACCGGAAATTCACGCGAATGGTAGGCCTTGTCGCGGAATGAATGTTCCAATTCGGCCATATATTTCCATTTATGGTCTTTGAAACCATAGGCAGCCATGCCGCGTGCAAACCACCGTCTGCTCAGATTGGCCGTGGTGACCCCACCCCCGCGCAGCCGCAGTCCCTCGATGGAATTGTAGCTGATCATGGTGTTGACCGGTCCGACGTCGAATCGCGAAGGATTGCCCGTAGGGACGTAGCCCACCGTAAGGGTGCGCACCACCTTTTCGCCCCAATAGTAGAGCGGCACTCCCCGCAGGCGCTTCATCAGAAGCCCTACCCGACCCTCGCCCCGGCTCGCCACCGGTTTGAGCCGCGACCGCTGCCACCAGTCGTCGCTGCGCATAGCTGCGCTGTCGGCGAAGACGCTGCGTCCAAGAGTACGGAATACCGACGAATCGGCCGGCGCATCAAAAGAATGCCCGTCATAGACAGTGGAGCGGCGCACATATATAGACTGCGTGCCGGGAATGACCGACAACTCCAGCACAAGATCGTCGAGCGTCTTCAAGCGCGAGCCGTCAGGCGCCTTAACAAAGGTCTGCGACAGCAGCATGTTGTCGACAAAATTGAGGTTAATGTCGCGCGGCACGCGCATGTCGACACGTTTGATAAACATAGACGGGTCGCCTATGGGCACATACACATGCCCCGAGAAACCAAAGGCAGCCTTGTTGTGGGGATAGAACGACAGCACAGCGCAGCGTTCGCCGTCTACCTCGACAGTGTCAGTGAGATAATATTTATAGAAATCCGGACCGATGCGGCTGAGCGGACTGACGAAACGGTTCTGGAGCATGTTGATGTCGTTGGCGTAAAGATCGACCTCACGAAGCACATCCTCCATAAAAGTCTGCATAGAAGCCTTGTCGACCATTTCGTCGACACCCTCGCTGCGCTGTCCCAGCACCGTAACCTTCTCGCTGCGCGGACTGCGGCGGAAATCCACACGGCTGAGCGTCTCGCGCACAGACAGAGGCAGCACCGGACGCCCAGACACCTCAGAGGTGTCGACATGCTCGAGCAAAAACGGAAAGCGCTTGACGACAGCATCGCTGTCGGTATGTTCGAAATTATTAAGTGCCAGCGTTATGCGCTCATAGCGGCGATAATTATAATACGGATTGCGTCGCGGGTCAATACTGTCGGCCATTGTCTTTATGCGGTTGACAAAATCAACAGCCGGATTGTTGCGCTTGGAGTACTTCTTGCGGCGCACCACAACCTCGTCAAGCTGCGTGCTCGCCGGAGACAGGCGAAGCACATACATGTTGTGGCTCGACTGGCGCAGCGGCACCCTCTTGCTGTTGTAGCCCATCATGGCAGCCTGCACCGCTTTTGCATCCGCGGGCACACGGAATTCGAAGATGCCCTTGCTATCGGCCACCGCTCCGCCGGTGGTGCCCGCGAGCGTCACCGAGGCATAAGGCAATGCTTCGCCGGTGATGCTGTCGGTGACGATTCCCCGCACGAGATAGTAGCCCGATGTCTGCTCCCACACCGACTGCGCCGAAGCCAAGGAGCCTCCGGAAAGAAATATTGCGGCAAAAGCGCAACATCGCATCAGCTTTTTGAGTATTTTTGCAGAAAACAAAATTGTCATGAGCAAAGAAATCGAACGAAAGTTTCTCGTCAAGGACGACAGTTTTATGGACATGGCCACCGAAAAGCGCCATCTCAGCCAGGGCTACCTGTGCACCGATCCTGACGCCACCGTGCGCGTGCGCACAGCCGACGGCCGCGCGTGGCTGACAGTAAAAGGCCGCAACGCCGGAGCCGTGCGCGACGAATGGGAATATGCCATACCCGCCGCCGATGCTGAGGAGATGCTCGGCCGTTGCTGCGCACGGCGCATCGACAAGACACGCTACATCGTGCCCTCAGGAGGACGGACGTGGGAGGTGGACGTGTTCGGCGGACGCCTTGCAGGCCTCATCGTGGCAGAGGTGGAACTTGACAGCGCCGATGCGACCGTAGAGTTGCCACCGTTCGTCGGCCGCGAAGTGACCGACGACGCCCGCTACTACAACTCCGCACTTTCCGACCCCTCGGCGCCCGTGCCGCCGGCCTGCTGAGGACGCAAATCAAGACGCACCACGTTCTCGACGTGTTGTGTGTGGGGGAACATATCGACAGGCTGCACGGCCATGACATCATATTTCTCATGAAGCATGGCAAGGTCGCGCGCCTGTGTGGCAGGGTTGCAGCTCACATAGACAATGCGGCGAGGTTCGGCGCGCAGAATGGTGGCCACAACATCGGCGTGCATGCCTGCGCGCGGCGGGTCCACTATCATGACATCGGGCCGTCCATGCTCCTCGAGGAATGCGTCGGTGAGCACGTCCTTCATGTCGCCGGCATAAAAATCAGTATTGTCGATACCGTTGGCCGCGCTGTTGACCTTCGCATCGGCGATAGCCTCCGGCACATACTCGATGCCCACCACCTTGCGGGCGCGGCGGCTGACGAAGTTGGCTATGGTGCCCGTGCCCGTGTATAGGTCATAGACGTGTTCCGAGCCGGTGAGCCCCGCGAAATCGCGTGCCACCTTATATAATTCGTAGGCCTGGCGCGAGTTGGTCTGGTAGAACGACTTCGGACCGATGCGGAAACGCAGGCCCTCCATCTCTTCCTCGATGTAGTCGCGGCCGGAGTGCAGCTGTATGTCAAGGTCGGCTATCGTGTCGTTGCACTTGGTGTTGACCACATACATCAGCGACGTAAGGCCGGGGAACTCGGAGCGGATGGCATCAAGCATCGCACGGATAGCAGCGGGATCGTCAGCACCAAAACTGAGTACCGCCATGGTCTCGCCCGTGGAGGCTATGCGCACCATGAGCGTGCGCGGAAGTCCCACCTGGGCACGAAGATCGAAGAACGGCATACCGTGGTCCTTCGCAAACTGCTTCACAAACAGACGAAGACGATTGCCAAGGTCATCCTGCAGATGGCAGCGGCGTATGTCGAGCACTTTGTCGAAGGCACCCGATATGTGGAAACCCGCCGCGTCACGGTCGGGGAACTCGGCACCAGATGCCAGTTGCTCACGGGTGAGCCAGCAACGGTTGCTGAAAGTGTACTCCATCTTGTTGCGGTACTCCCAGATGTCGGCCGACCCCAGGATGGGCGATATCTCAGGCAGGGGTATCTTGGCGATGCGCTCCAGCGCGTCCTTCACCTGGCGCTGCTTGCATTGCAGCTGAAAATCGTAGGGCAGATGCTGCCAACGGCAACCGCCGCACACGGTGAAATGCTCGCAACGCGGCTCCACACGAACATCGCCCGCAGCCACAAGGCGCTCGACGCGGCCGATGGCATAGCTGCTGCGTTTTTTCTCTATCTGCACGTCGACGACATCGCCCGGCGCGGCAAATGGCACGAACACGACCATATCATCGGGCGTGCGGCCCAGCGCGTTGCCTTCAGCGGCCACGTCGCTTATGACGAGCCCCTCGATCAGGGGCAAAGCTTTTCGTTTTCTCGACATATATCTATAAATAATGTGCAAAGGTACGGCGAAAAAGCCGAGCGGCAAAACGCATGATGCATTTTTGCGAGAAAAAAACGCAAAAACAATTTTTAAACATGCACAAAAGCGGTATATTGACAAAAAATTTGTAAATTTGCGCTACCAAAATTACGTCACTACATAATTTTCAACCAATATGGTAAGTTACAAAGAGTTAGGTCTTGTCAACACCCGCGAGATGTTTGCCAAGGCAATCAAGGGCGGCTACGCTGTTCCCGCATTCAATTTCAACAACATGGAGCAGCTTCAGGCCATCATCAAGGCCGCTGCCGAAGAGAAATCGCCCGTAATCCTCCAGGTGTCGAAGGGCGCCCGCAACTACGCCAACGCCACCCTGCTGCGCTACATGGCCCAGGGCGCTGTTGAGTACGCCAAGGAACTCGGCTGGGAGCACCCCCAGATTGTGCTGCACCTCGACCACGGCGACAGCTTCGAGCTGTGCAAGAGCTGCATTGACAACGGTTTCTCCAGCGTGATGATTGACGGTTCGCACCTCCCCTACGAGGAGAACGTCGCCCTCACCAAGCAGGTTGTTGACTACGCCCACCAGTTCGACGTAACCGTTGAAGGCGAACTCGGCGTTCTCGCCGGCGTTGAGGACGAGGTAAGCTCCGACCACCACACCTATACCGACCCCGAAGAGGTAGTTGACTTCGCCACCCGCACCGGCTGCGACTCGCTGGCTATCTCCATCGGCACCTCGCACGGCGCTTACAAGTTCACCCCCGAGCAGTGCACCCGCAACGCAGAGGGCAAGCTCGTTCCCCCGCCCCTGGCATTCGACGTGCTTGACGGCGTAATGGAGAAACTCCCCGGTTTCCCCATCGTGCTCCACGGTTCTTCGTCGGTTCCCCAGGAAGAAGTCGACACCATCAACGAGTTCGGCGGCAAACTGCCCGACGCTATCGGTATCCCCGAAGAAGAGCTCCGCAAGGCTGCCAAGAGCGCTGTGTGCAAGATCAACATCGACAGCGACAGCCGTCTGGCCATGACCGCTGCTATCCGCAAGGTCTTCGCCGAGAAGCCCGCTGAGTTCGACCCCCGCAAGTACCTGGGTCCGGCTCGCGACAACATGGAGAAACTTTACAAGCACAAGATTGTTGCCGTTCTCGGCAGCGCAGGCAAGGCTGAATAAGCACCCTACTCCGCTTGACAACACAATCGCCGACCCCACCACGGGGCCGGCGATTTTCTATGTCTGTGCGTGAACTGCCGGCGTGTCAGCGGCAGAATGGAAACAAAAAGACAAAAGAGAAATACAGGACATAAGAATATTTTTATCCTCGCTAAACAAAGACTTTTGTTTCATCTTTGTGTATTGCGGACATTCAAGCCGCGCGTTCCTACGCGGCGGGGGTGGATCGGGGGCGGAGCCAGGCGCCGGAGAACATGCGCCAGAGGAAGATGAGGCCGCGGAAGGTGAGTTCGACGGCCATGGCTATCCAAACGCCGCGCAGGCCCATCGAGGGGGCGAGCAGCGCGGCCACGGGAATGCGCACGAGCCAGATGCTGCCGAAGTTCATGACAGCGGGGAGCATGGTGTCGCCCACGCCCACGAAGGCGCCATAGGCCACGATGGATGCAGCATACATCGGTTCGGCCCACGCCTCGATGCGCAGCACCTCGATTCCGAGTTCGCGGATGGCTGCAACGGGTGTCATTATGTCCATCATCACCGGCGCCGCCACATACATGATGGCACCCATGACGGTCATCACCACCATGCCCATGCCTACAGCGATGTAGCAGAAGCCGCGCACCAATTCGGGGCGCTTGGCACCATAGCTCTGTCCCGTGAGAGTTGTCGCGGCGTCGCCAATGCCGAAGCCGGGCATATAGCACAGACTCTCGGCCGTGACGGCAAAAGCGTTGGCCGCTATGGCAATGACGCCAAGTGGCGCCACGATGACGGTGATGGTGATCTGCGCACCGCAGAAGATTGCGTGCTCCAGCGTCATGGGTACGGAGATGCGCACTGCGCGGCGAAGCACATCGCGCGTGGGCCGGAAGCTGCCGCGCGGCCGGCCTTTCAGACGAAGGTCGGCCTGGCGGACAAGAAGATGCCACATCATCAGCGCGGCCACTATGACCTCGGCCGACACCGTGCCTAAGGCTGCGCCGAGCACGCCCAGTCCTGCGCCCGGCACATGCATGTGCATGCCGGCGAAAGAGATGTCGCGCGTCGGAAATATAAGAAAGAAATTGAAGACAATGTCGAGCACGCACATCATGACATTAAGTATGCTCGGCACCTTCATGTTGCCGGCACATCGCAGCATGCCACCGGCAAGATAGTTCATGGTGAGCAGCGGCAGGGCCGATATGAACACGGCAAAGTAGAGTGTGGCGTCGCGACGCACATGCTGTTCGCCGCCGAGCCATGCCGGCAGATGCGGAGCAAGGACGAGGCCTATCGCAGTGGCCATCAAGGCGAATGCAAGACATGACGTGATGCCCTGGCGCACAACGGAACGTGCCTTGGACTGCTCCTTGGCACCCAGGCGATGGGCTACCTGGACGGAGAAGCCCATGGTGGCCATGGAGCATATGCCCCAGAAAAACCACAGCGAACTGCTCATAAGACCCACCGACGCCGAGCAGTCGGCGCCCAGTCGTCCTACCATCGATGCGTCTATGTACTGCATCAGAATGCTCGACAACTGCGCCATTATGGCCGGCAACGACAGCTTGGCCGCAAGGGCCAACTTGCCGCGCAGCGTGAGTGCTTCGCCGTTCTGTATCTGCGAGATATGCGCCACGCTACAGTTCTTTTACTCCCTTGATGAAGCGGCGCAATCCTTCGCGTAACCGCGCGGTGGGGCAAGCAAGATTGATGCGTATATAATCGTCGCAGCCATACATGCCCCCGCCGTTGACCCACACGCCGTGATCGCGGCACAACGCTTCCTCTATCTGCGTGCCGGTGAAACCTGTAGAGGAGATATCTATCCATGCCAGATAGGTGGCCTCAAGTTCGGCCACAGGGCACGCCGGCAACTCTCGAGACAGCATTTCGCAGAGCACACAATAGTTGGTGTGGATATAGTCGAGGAGTTGCATGAGCCAGTCGTCGCATTGCGTGTAGGCCGCGACGAGGCCCACTACACCGAAGGGGTTGACATCGCACACCTCGTTGATGTTGATGGCCTTGTCGATGGCCTCGCGGGTGGATGCATGGTTGCATACGATGTTGGCGATCTGCAATCCGGCCGTGTTGAAAGTTTTGCTCGGCGAGTTACACACCACCCAGTCGGTCATCCCTGCCACAAGAGCGTAAGGAGTGAACGTCGGACGCGGCGCCGATAGGCGCGGCATCACCAGGTCGCAGTGAATCTCGTCGCTGACGACGCGCACGCCGTAGCGGTTGCATATCTCGCATAGCGTGTGCAACTCGTCGTACGTCCAGCAGCGTCCGGCAGGATTATGAGGGTTGCATAGCAACAGGAGCGTGTTGGAAGGGTCGGCCGCCAGACGTTCCAGCCCATCGAAGTCCATGCGGTAAGTGAAGCCCTTGTGCGTGTCGACTCGCACAAGAGGGTTCTCGACTACGCGGCATCCGTTGTTGCGAATCGACGAGAAAAAGCAATTGTAGACAGGCGTCTGCACTATCACTCCCTGTCCGGGCTGCGCCAAGGCCTTGATGCAGGCCGAGACTGCGGGCACTACACCGGATGTGTAAATGACCTTGTCGCTTTCCACCGGCCAGCCATAGCGACGGCCGAACCACGAAGAGAGTGCCGAATAGTATTCGTCGGGCACGCGCACATAGCCGAACACACCATGGTCGACGCGGCGGCGCAGCGCTTCCACTATCGGGGGCGCCGTGCGGAAGTCCATGTCGGCCACCCACAGCGGAATCACATCGGCATGTGCGTCGCTGTCCCACTTGTAGCTGCCGGTGCCGCGGCGGTCGGGAGCGGCTGTGTCGAAGTCGTAGAATTTCATAAGTCGCTTATTATCTTGCAGTCGGCAGGTTCCTTGATGAACTCGTCAAGGTGGATGTCGCCTACCCCCTCGCAGTGAATCTCGCCGGAGCGGGGATTGACAATGCTGAATATGCGCGAGCGCACTGTGGCGTGCACGTCGCTATCTTCGAAGGCGCGGTCGCAATCGTCGGCCATCACGCAGTCCTCCATCACCAGATTCTCGCAATAGCAGAGCGGCTGCGTGCCTGAGATGCGGCAGCGCACGAGGCGCAGGTTGCGGGAGTGCCATCCGAGGTATTCGCCGGTGAGTTCGGAATCGTAGATGGTGACGTTCTCCGTGTTCCAGACAGCGTCCTTGGAATTGATGACGGCATTGTGAATCTCCACGTCGCGACAATATTGAAAAGAATAGTTTCCATCCTGACGGTAGCCGTCGATGTGGATGTGGCCACAGTGGAAGAATATGTAGTCGGCATTGGCCACTACTACGTCGCGGAGGCGCACGCCGGTACAGTGCCAGAGCGTCTCCTGCGCGTCGGGGATGCGCACACGCTCAAGCGCTATGTCGCGCATCTCGCGGAACATCTTGGGTGCGTCGACCTGCGTATCGGTCATCACAAGGCCGCGGGAATACCACAACGCAGCGCGGGCGCCGGGAGTGAACTCGCATCGGTCGATGCGGAAGCCGTTGACGTGCCAGAAGGGATATTTACCTTCAAAACGACAGCCTATAGCCTCTATGTCGCGGCAATTCTTGAGAGCCGATTCGCCGGTGTGAACGGTCACATTTTCAAGGCGCAGGTCCTTGCTGCCGAACAGCGGACGCTCGCCACCGAATTCTTTATCCTTGATGAGTTGCATGATGAATCATTTAAGTAGTGCAAAATTAGCTATTTTTTGGCGATTTTCATACCTTTGCATGAATTTAGGCGAACCGAACATACATGAAAAACAAATGAGCGAAAAACGGACTTTTCAAATAGAATATTTTTCGTAACTTTGCATATCGAACAATCATATTTTCCAAAATAGCATATGGCAACTAAACCGTTCAAGTACCAGGAGATGTTTCCGCTCGGTCCGGACACTACTGAATACTATCACCTTACATCCGACTATGTAAAGGTGGAAAACTGGGGCGGACACGAGTTTCTCGTAGTCGATCCCGAGGCTCTCACCGTTCTTTCCCGTCAGGCCACCCACGACAACGCCTTCATGCTGCGCCGCGAGCACAACGCCATGGTGGCGCGCATCCTCTCCGACCCCGAAGCCAGCCAGAACGACAAGTTCGTGGCACTGACCATGCTGCGCAACGCCGAGGTGGCCGCCAAGGGCCAGCTTCCCTTCTGCCAGGACACCGGCACCGCCATCGTGCACGGCGAAAAGGGCCAATACGTATTTACCGGAGCCGACGATGAAGAATACATCAGCCACGGCGTGTACGAGACCTACACTACCGACAACCTGCGCTACAGCCAGAACGCTCCGCTCAACATGTATGACGAAGTAAACACCGGC
>CAMWNB010000054.1 GCA_947175495.1 uncultured Porphyromonadaceae bacterium
GCCCCAACCTCGACTCCGACCACAGCCCCCTGCTCGACATCTACCACAGCGCCGACGCCACGCCCGGCGTGCGCAAGAGCTTCGTGGGCAGCGGCGTGCGCTACGACCTGGCCATGCACCGCACCGACCGCGCCGACACCGACGCCGCCAACCGCCGCTACTGCCGCGAACTCATCGCCGACCATGTGAGCGGACGCCTGAAGGTGGCGCCCGAACACACAAGCGACACCGTGCTCGACGTCATGCGCAAACCATCGTTCGCCCTCTTCCACGAATTCAAGAAACTCTTCGACTCGGTGAACCGCTCGCACGGACTGCGCCAGCAGCTCATCCCCTACTTCATCTCCAGCCACCCCGGATGCCGCGAAGCCGACATGGCCATGCTCGCCGCCGAGACCAAAGAGCTGAACTTCCACCTCGAGCAGGTGCAGGACTTCACCCCCACCCCGATGACCGTGGCCACCGAAATCTACTACACCGGCTACCATCCCTACACGCTCGAGCGCGTCTACACGGCACGCACGCCGCAGGAAAAGCAGGCCCAGCGCCGCTACTTCTTCTGGTACGACCGCGAGCAGCGCCCCGAAATCACCCGCAGCCTCAAGCGCATCGGGCGCCCCGACCTCATCCGCAGGCTCTTCGGCCGCTGAGCCCCGACGGCCCGACTTAAGCGTCTGAGCCACAACCCTATGATTCAATCTGCAATATTTTTTTCACATTTTTTTCGGAAGAGGTGTTGCAAATGAAGAGAGCGTGCGTATATATAGTGTAATGGAAGAAGAAAGGCTCACATCGGTATTCAGGCGCGTGGCGTGGAGACTGCGGGCGACGGCACGGAAAATCACCGGCACGCCCGACGACGCCGACGACGCGCTGCAGGACGCATTCTCGCGCCTGTGGCGCCACCGCGGCCGCATCGCCACCGACGAGCAGGCCGAGCGCCTGCTGGCCACCTCCGTGCGCAACGCCGGCATCGACATCGTACGGCGACGCGCACGCTATGCCGACACCGAGCCGCCCGACATCCCCGACGACGACTCCGGCACCCACGCCGCGGAGCTGCTGAACGACGTCACCGCGCTGATAGACACCGCTCTCGACGAGCGCCAGCGCGCGATCCTCTACGAGCGCGACAGCTACGGATGGGAAATCGACGAGATAGCCCGGCACCACGGCATGACCGAGGCCAACGTGCGCATGGCGCTCAGCCGCAGCCGCAGGCGCGTGCGCGAACTTTACCTGAAAAGAAAAAACCACGAGATATGAACCAGCACGAACTCGACAGACTAATAGCACGCTACTTCGACGGGGAGACGTCCCTGGCCGAAGAACGGAGGCTGCGCCTGATGCTTGCCCGGCCGGAAGCGACAGGCGACGCCGCCGACGAAGCGCGCGCAGTGATGGGAGTGTTCGCCGCACAGCGGGCAAGCATGCGCCCGCAGCGCCGCACACACCGTTCGGCACCCTGGCAGGCAGCCGCCGCAATAGCTCTGATAGCCGCAGTGGCAGTGGCCATGCTCCTGCCGCGGCCCGACGCCGGAAGCTACACCGCCTACTGCGACGGCACCGAAATCACCGACCGCGACAACGTGCTGGCCTTCATGCAGGCCGACCTCAGCGTCATGGGCCGGGCCGCAGCCGACCTGGGCACATCCGTGGCAGCCGACTTCGGCGAAATGTCTAATGCAATAACATCGGAAAAATGAGACAAATGTTAACCGCACTCGTGCTGCTGGCGACGGCCGCGGCAGCCACCGCACAGGAAGGACTGAGCGTGGCCGGCGTGTTCGGCGGCCGATTCAACGGCCGGTCCGGCGTGCGCGAGACCACAATCAGCGGCGGCTCCCTCGCACCCCACAGGCTCGACCTCTACCGCAGCCTGTCGTTCGACAGCCCCGGCGCCGACGACGTGGCTCTGGTGGAACGCGCCGTCAAGCAGGACGGCGCAAGCGCCACCGACCGCGAAGTGCAGCTGCGCGCAGGACGCCTCTACTACGGCTTCTACACCCTGCCCCGCCGCAACAGCAAGAACCGCTATCTGCTCTACCTCAACCAGCTCGCCGCAGGCGGCGACAAACTCCTCGTCATCTACCTCGAGGGCCACGCATCGGCCGAACAAGTAAAGAAAATGCTCAAATGAAATTCATCACCACCGCAATCGCAGTCCTGGCCGCAACAGCGGCCGCCGCACAGGAGGCTCCCGACACCATAGCCACAATCAACCGCGCCGCGGAGCTCACCGTGGCACGCACGCCCGACGGGCTCACCGTCACCGTGGAAGGCCGCGCCGACGACCCCGGCTTCTTCTACCGGTACAGCATGCAGTCAGAGCAACAGCCCGACAGCACCATCAACCTCAACCTGCCCTTCCTCTCCACTTCCGTGACACAGACCGACAACAAACGCAAACGCCACTTCGACATCGACATCGAAGCCTACGTCGGCACCTCCATCCCCACGGGCAGCACCCCCGTGCAGGCATCGTTCGAGATAGGCCTCAGCCGGGTGTTCACAGGCAGCATCAGCTTCGGCGGAGGCTTCAGTTTCAACGCCGCAGCCGGCATAGGCTACGCACAGTATGCCGTAGGCTCGGGCATGCGCTTCGACGCCGAACGGCAAAGGCTCATGCTCGTGCCCTGCGAAGAAGGCAGCACCGACTGCAGCTCGCGCCTGAGGGTGCTGCGCCTGCATGTGCCGCTCACATTCACACAGATGCTCTCGCGCAAGGCCTACATCACCGCCGGCGCATGGCTCAACCTCAACTCCTATGTGCCCGCAAGCACCGACTACACCATAGGCGACGTGCGCACCCAACAGACCTTCAAGGACCTGCACCAGCGCATCCTCACCACCGACATCATCGTGGCAGCCGGCGCACGCGGCATCTGCGGCGTCTACGCCCGCTACTGCCCGCAGAGCCTCTTCCGCGACGGCTGGGGCCCCGACTTCAAGAGCGTATCAGTAGGTTTAATCTTCAATTTCTGACCATCATGCTTCGCAAGACACCATACATCATCACTGCCCTCCTCACCCTCGCCGCGGCCACAGCCACGGCCCAGGAACCGGCCGACACACTGATGCGCGCCACCGACGTCGATGTCGTCATCACCGAGAGCGCAGAAGGCCTGCGCATCGACGCCACAGGCGACGACATCGCGCTGACCCACACCGAGCCATACCCCGAAAACGCCACCATCCACAGCTCGCAGAGCCGCCTGCGCATACCCTCGGCGCGTCTGGCCGGCAACAGCCGCGTGAGCTGGAATCTGACCAGCTCCACGCTGATGATCGGCTTCTCGGGCACCACAGGCGCTCCCGACGCTCTCGACCTGGAGATGGGCCAATCGCTTGAAATCACATGGCTCAACGCCGTGGCCCTGCGATGCGACATGCGCTCCATCCGCAGCAGCGTCAGCGTGGGTCTGGGCTTCGGCTGGCGCAACTTCCGCACCACCACCGGCATGCGCTTTGTGCGCTCGGCCGACGGCCCCATCGCCTACCAGCCTTTCCCCGACGACGTGACGCCCAAATACTCGCGTCTGAAGGTGTTCAGCCTTACGATGCCCGTGCTCTACACCGTCAGCTTCAGCCTTCCGCAGCTCAAACACCTGGGCCTGCAGCTGGGACCGGTCGTGAACTTCAACACCCACGCCAGCATCGAGAGCCGCTGGCTCGACGCCGACGGCCGCAAACAGACGCAGGGCATCAAGTCGCCCGGGCAGCGCCGTGTGTCGGTCGACCTCTTTGCCGCGCTGCGCTTCTGCGATGGCATGAGCGTGTATGTGCGCTACTCGCCGCAGAGCGTGCTGCGCCACTCGCCGGCGGTGGACTTCACTCCGCTGTCGACAGGCATCGCGTTCGGCATATAAGGCTCTGAAAACACAGACAAAAGAAAGGAGGAATCCCGCGGGACTCCTCCTTTTTTCATGCGCATGCGCTGCTGCATCAGATGCGCTCGAGCACGGTGGCCACGAGGTCGCGCACGCCGCTCTTGTAGTTGGGGTTGGCTTCGGTGTTGAAGCGGTTGGCGATGATGCTGCACACGGTCATGCAGCGATGGCCCATGAGCTTGCCGAGACCCTGCAGGGGAGCGCTCTCCATCTCGTAGTTGGTGACGCGGCGTCCCTTGTACTCGAACGCCTCGATGCTGGCGTTGAGACCCGGATTTGCCAGCGGCAGACGCAGCTCGCGGCCCTGGGGGCCGTAGAAGCCCACGGCGGAAATGGTGATGCCGCGCACCATGTCGTCGCCGCCTATCTGTGCCACCAGTTCGGGATCGGAAGGCACCACATAGGGCTTGGCCCAGTTGTCGTTCCACTGCGTGTGGCGGGTGAACTCCTTCTCGAAGTCGAGGTCGGCCACCTCGTTGCGGCCGGCGTAGTAGTTGAGCACGCCGTCGAAGCCGATGGAACGCTCGGCGATGACGGGAGTGCCGAGGCTGAGCTCGGGCTGCAGGGCGCCGCTGGTGCCGATGCGCACCATGGTGAGCACGCGCTTGCGGTCGCGCACCTCGCGGGTGCGGAAATCGATGTTGGCCAGAGCGTCGAGCTCGTTGATCACGATGTCGATGTTGTCAGGGCCGATGCCATGGCTGAGGCACATGATGGGCTTGCCCTTGAAAGTGCCGCCGATGGTGTGGAACTCGCGGCTGCTCACTTCGAAGGTCTTGGTGTCGAAAAACTCGGCCACCATGTTGACACGGCCGGGGTCGCCCACGAGGATGATGCGGTCGGTGAGCTGCTCGGGCAGCAGGTGGAGGTGGAACACGGAGCCGTCGGGATTGATGATGAGCTCGGATTCGGGTATGAATTTCTTTTCCATGTCTTGTTATTAGAGAGGGTTAAGATTAATATCGTATTAACGCGCTGCGCGCCTATAAGTTTCAGATGCCTGTGAGCATGTAGTGGCCGCCGGGCAGAGGCGCGACCACGTCGGCCATCTCCATCTCGAACAGCGCGGCCGTGAGCACGGAGATTCCCATGCCGAGAGCCACGCACATGTCGTTGGCGGTGGCGTCGGGATGGCTGCGCAGATGGTCGGCTATGCTCTGCTGCACGGGCGGCAGCTCCAGGGGCAGCTCCTGCTGGGTGCCCTCGGCGCTGCGCGGTTTCCAGCCGAGAGCGTCGCCTATGTCCTCGGCGCCGCGCACCACCGCCGCCTCGCCGCGTGCCAGCAGGTCGAGACAGCCGCGGCTGCACACGTCGGTGACACGTCCCGGCACGGCAAAGAGTTCGCGTCCGTAGGCCGAGGCAAGGCGCGCCGTGGCCATGGCTCCGCCGCGCGTGTCGCTCTCCACCACCACCGTGGCGTCGGCAAGGCCGGCCACTATGCGGTTGCGGGCAAGGAAGAACCCGCGGTGCACGCGTGTGCCAGTGGGATACTCCGAGAGCAGCATGCCCCCGTCGCGCACCATGCGGGCCGCTACGTCGCGGTGTTCGGCCGGATACACGGTGTCAAGCGGATTGGCCATCACGCCCACGGTGGGCAGACCTTCGCGCAGGGCGGCGCGGTGTGCGGCCACATCGATGCCGTAGGCCAGGCCGCTGACAATGGCCACGTTGCCGTACATCGCGGCCAGATCGCCCACGAGACGGGCCGTGAAGTCAAGCCCATAGGCAGAACAGTGGCGGGTGCCCACGATGGCGATGGTGCGCATGGCATCGAGCGGCGTGTTGCCCAGGGCGTAAAGCATGGCCGGAGCATCGTCGCAGTCGAGCAGCCGTTGCGGGTAACCGTCGTCGCAGAAGAACAGCGTGCGCACGCCCGCGCCGGCGGCAAACACCTCCTCGCGCTCGGCCCGGGAGAGAGCGGCCAGGCGCACAGAGCGCGGCACGATGGCCGCACGCCGGCCGGCCACCAGGGCCATCTCCTCGTCGGACAGCTCGAACACGCGCTCGAGGCTGCCGACGCGCCGCAGCAACTCGCGCCCGGTGGAGACGTTAACTCCGCCGAGCATCGAAAATGCTATGCGTGCGCTGCGTGGTGTCATAGATAGTCCTTGAATGCTTCGGCAAGGCGCTCGCCGCGGCTCAGACGGCCGCCTTCGAGACACACGATGTTGACCATGGCGTGGACCACGGGCTCGCCGTCGGGGGTGAATATGTCCTGGCGGAACACAAACAGCGGTCCCTGGCGGTAGAGCGCGAGCTTGCTGACCATGGAGTCGCCCAGGCCCAGCGGGCGCAGATAGTCGATCTCGACGCGGCGCACCACAGGGTCGAGCCCGCTCTCGTGCATGGCGCGGAACGACACGCCGGCCTGCTCGCAGAACATATGGCGCGTGTGCTCCAGATAGTGCTGGTAGTTGGCGTTGTTGACGATGCCCTGGGAGTCGACCTCGTAGTCGCGCACCTTGATGGGCATCTCAAACACATAACGGGCGGGAGTAAGCGTGCTCATATCAGCCTCCGAAGTTGTCGTAGTGAATGCTTGAGGGCTCCACGCCGAGGCTGTCGAGCATGCCTTCCACGGCCTTGCTCATGGGGCCGGGGCCGCACATGTAGTACTCGATGTCCTCCGGCGCGGGATGATCCTTCAGATAGGTGTCGTAGATCACCTGGTGCACGAAGCCGGGCGTGTACTTCACGCCCGCGGCATCGGCAGCCGGGTCGGGACGGTCGAGAGCCAGGTGGAAGCGGAAGTTGGGAAAATCCTTCTCGAGCTGCAGGAAATCGTCGAGATAGAACACCTCGTTGAGGGCGCGGGCGCCGTAGAAGAAGTTCATCACACGGTCGGTGGTGTGGAGCGTCCTGGTCATATACATGATCTGCGCGCGCAGCGGGGCCATGCCTGCGCCGCCGCCTATCCACATCATCTCGGCCTTGCTGTCGAAGATGGGATGGAAGTCGCCGTAGGGGCCGCTCATGCGCACCTTGTCGCCGGGCTTGAGAGTGAAGATGTAGCTGGATGCGATGCCGGGCATCACATCCAGGAAACCCACCTCGGGTTTCGGCTTGAATGGCGGCGTGGCGATGCGCACGGTGAGCATGATGCGGTCGCCTTCCTCGGGATAGTTGGCCATGGAGTAGGCGCGCACGGTGGCCTCCTTGTTCTCGCACTTGAGGGAGAACAGTCCGAATTTCTCCCATGCTGGCAGATACTCGGAGCCGATGAGCGACTTGTCAATGTCCTTGTCGTAGTCCATCCTGTAGGGCGGAATCTTGATCTGGGCGTACGAGCCGGGGATGAAGTTCATGTGCTCGCCCGGAGGCAGAGCCACGATGAATTCCTTGATGAAGGTGGCGACATTGCGGTTGGAGATGACCTCGCATTCCCATTCCTTGACGTCGAGCACGTCGGCCGACACGCGGATGCTCATGTCTTCTTTCACCTTCACCTGGCAGCCGAGGCGCCAGTGGTCCTTCACCTCCTTGCGTGTGAAGTGCACGGTCTCGGTGGGAAGAATCTCGCCGCCGCCCGAGAGCACCTGCACACGGCACTGGCCGCAGCTGCCCTTGCCGCCGCAGGCCGAGGAGAGGAACACATTGCTGTTGGCCAGCGATGAAAGCAGCGTGGAGCCGCTGAGGCCCTCCACGGTCTTGTCGTCGTTGATGGTGATGCGCACCACGCCGGTGCGCACGAGATAGTGCTTGGCCACGAGCAGCACGGCCACGAGCAGCAGCGTGATGAGCAGGAAGAAACCTACGGCGCTGAGCAGGGTGAGCGTCGCCGCCGTGAGCGCGATTGTGATGTATGCCGTTGTCATTGTCGCTGTCAGATTTTAATGCCGAGGAAACTCATGAATGCGATGCCCATGAGCGCGGTGATGATGAAGGTGATTCCGACGCCGCGCAGCGGGCCGGGGATGTTGCTGTACTGGGCTATGCGCTCGCGGATGGCAGCGATGGCGGTGATGGCCAGAAGCCAGCCGAGCCCCCAGCCGCCGCCGGCGCACACCGCGGTCCAGACACTGCCGAAGTCGCGTTGCTGCATGAACAGCGAACCGCCCAGGATGGCACAGTTCACTGCTATCAGCGGCAGGAAGATGCCGAGCGAGGCGTAGAGCGAAGGGCTGTACTTCTCGACGGCCATCTCCACAAGCTGCGTCATGGACGCTATCACGGCGATGAACACGATGAGCGACAGGAAGCTGAGGTCGACCTCGGCATACTCCGGACCGAGCCACGAGAGGGCGCCGGCGCTGAGCACATAGGTCTGCAGCAGATAGTTGATGGGCAGAGTGATCACAAGCATGAACGTCACTGCCACGCCAAGGCCCAGGGCCGTCTTCACGTTCTTGCTGACGGCAAGAAACGAGCACATGCCCAGAAAGTAGGCGAAAATCATGTTGTCGACAAAAATCGACCTTATGAAAATATTAAGATTCTCCATTGACTATTTTTCCTGAAGGTCCTTGTTGGCGGAGCGCTGAACCCAGATTATACATGCCACGACCACAAGGGCCATGGGAGGAAGTATCATCAGGCCGTTGTTGACGTAGCCTGCGTCGTAAAGACACTGCGGCACCACCTGATAGCCCAGCAGCGTGCCGCTGCCGAGGAGCTCGCGGAAAAAGCCCACGACGACGAGGATGATGGTGTAGCCGATGCCGTTGCCCACGCCGTCGAGAAAGCTGGGCCAGGGGCGGTTGCCCATGGCGAAGGCCTCGAGGCGGCCCATCAGTATGCAGTTGGTGATGATGAGGCCGATGAACACGCTCAGCTGCTTGCTGACGTCGTAGGCATAGGCCTGGAGCAGCTGGCTGACTATGACCACAAGGCCGGCCACCACGACGAGCTGCACGATGATGCGGATGTTGGTGGGAATGGTGTTGCGCAGCAGCGAGATTATCACATTGGAGAAAGCCAGCACGGCTATTACGCTGAGACCCATGACGATGGCAGGCTCGAGCTTGGCTGTGACGGCGAGCACCGAGCATATGCCCAGAATCTGCACCACCACGGGATTGTCCTTCGAGAAGGGATTGAAGAACACCGTTTTGTTACTTGTTTTATCAGCCATGACGCTATTTTCTAAGTGTTGACAGATAGGCCTCGTAGGGGGCGAGGCAGTCGGAAAGCATGGCACCGACACCCTTGCTGGTGATGGTGCCGCCGCTGACGCCGTCGACGTAGTCCTCGTCGCCCGCAGGCTTCCGGCCGGCCTTGACCACAGCCACGGGCAGGAAGTGAGCGCCCTTGAAGAGCTGTTTGCCCTCGAACTGCGAGCTGAACGCCGGCTTCTCTATCTCGGCGCCGAGACCGGGCGTCTCGCCCTGGTGGGCGAAGTAGGCGCCATATATGGTGCTGCCGTCGGCATCGAGCGCCACATAGCCCCAGATGGGACCCCAGAGACCTGCGCCGTAGACGGGGAGCACATATTTCACGCTGCCGTCGGCGAGGCGGCATTCATACACAGGGAGCAGGCGCTCGGCAGAGGGCAGCTTGCTCTG
This sequence comes from uncultured Porphyromonadaceae bacterium, assembly GCA_947175495.1. Taxonomy (GTDB): domain Bacteria; phylum Bacteroidota; class Bacteroidia; order Bacteroidales; family Muribaculaceae; genus CAG-873. Next base: position 9,392 of record CAMWNB010000054.1, read on the forward strand.
CTCGGCCACGTTGACGGCGAATGCGTCGCCGGCCACCTCGGCGCCCTCGGCATCGACGATGAACCGGCGGCTCACAGTGGCCTCGAAGGTGGGAATCACCTCGGCCGGAGCGGGGGTGATGAGCACGGAAGCGAGTATCTGGCGCATCTTGTCGGCGTCGGCGTTGGCCTGCTGGCGCGGACGCAGCGAGATGGATGTGGCCGCAAGAGCGGCGCCCACCACGAGCACCAGCACCACAATATATATAATGGTATAAGTGTTGCCTTGCTTATTCATGACTCGGAGGTTTTAGCGATTAGACGGCGCATGCGGCGGCGGATATTGGCCTGCACCACACACCAGTCGATGAGCGAGGAAAACACGTTCATGAGCAGCACGGCCAGCATGGCGCCCTCGGGGTAGCCGTTGTTGTAGACACGGATGAGCACGGCTATGACACCGATGAGGAAGCCGTAGATCCACTTGCCCGTGTTGGTGCGGGCTGCCGTGACGGGGTCGGTGGCCATGAACACCGCCGCAAAGGCGAAGCCGCCGTAGAGTAGTTGCTCGCCGGCAGGAAGCAGCGACGCGGGATAGGTCGGAGTGGCGAACACGTTGGCAATCCAGCCCATCAGCAGGCCGCCGGCACACACGCTGAGCATGATGCGCCAGTTGGCCATGCCGCTGAACAGCAGGATGAGCGCGCCTATGAGGATGCACAGCACGGAGGTTTCGCCGAAAGAACCGGGAATGAGACCCACAAAGGCGTCCCAGGCGCTTATGGAGTAGCCGCCGATGCCCGTGAGCTGCAGAGCGTCGCCGGTGGCGGAGGCTATCTGCCCGAGAGGCGTGGCGCAGGTGAAGCCGTCGGCCACAGGCTCGCCGTAGCCGAGAGCCGTGCCGGAAGCCACAAACACCTTGTCGCCGCTCATCTGGGCGGGATAGGCGAAAAACAAGAACGCGCGCGCGATGAGAGCCACGTTGACGATGTTGTAGCCGGTGCCGCCGAACACCTCCTTGGCAAACACCACGGCAAAGGCCGTGGCCACGGCCAGCATCCACAGCGGCGTCTCAATGGGACATATCATCGGAATGAGAATACCCGTCACGAGGAATCCCTCCTGGATTTCCTCCTTGCGCCACTGCGCGAAGGCAAATTCGATGCCGAGGCCCACGAAGTAGGTGACCACGACGCGTGGCAGCACGGCCAGGAAGCCGTAGAGCATCAGCTGCCCGAACGGAAATTCGGTGGCGCCCAGAGCCAGCCAGTGCTGGTAGCCGGTGTTATACATGCCGAAGAAGAAACATGGCATAAGAGCGAGCACCACCGTAATCATGGTGCGCTTGGAGTCGTTGGCGTCGTGCACATGCACGGCCCCGGGCCCCGACGTGGTGCGCGGCGTGAGCATGAAAGTCTCCATCCCGTCGAACACGCTGCCGAAGGCCGACAGCCGTCCGCCGGGCTCGAATGCCGGACGCGCCTTGTCAAAAAAATGTCGTAAGGATTTCACTATTTTATGATGTGAAGTGGGATTATTCAAGTTCTTTGCGCAGGTAGTCCAGACCCTCGCGCACGATGCTCTGCAGGGGCAGCTTCGATGTGTCGGCGTATTCGGCCAGCGCGAAGTCCTCGGGAGCCACCTCGTAGATGCCCAGGCGCTCCATGTTGTCGATGTCGCGGGCGATGATGGCCTTGAGCAGATATTCGGGCATGATGTCCATGGGCATCATGGCGTCGTACTCGCCGCTCATGATCATGGCGCGGCGTCCGCCCAACACTCGCGCGTCGGGGCGGAAGAGACGTTTCAGGAAATGGCCGGGGAAGGTGCGGCTGACGCTCATCTTGGATGGCGAGAGGCTGGCCCAGCCCATGAATTCGTCCACATCGTCGCCTTCGTCGAGCACGGTGATCTGGCGGTAGGGGTAGCGAAGCCAGCCGTCGGCGGCCACACGGACTCCAGTGAGCACGTCGCCGCTGACAATGCGGTGGCGGCGTCCGTCGTCGGCCACAGCGCCTTCGAGCAGGGGAGCCACACAGGCGCCGGCCACGGTGCGCGCCACATAAGGGGCGGCAACGGCGGGACCGCACACGGCCACGGTGGCCGTCATGTCGACAGTGCCTGTCAGCAGCAGGCGGCCGATGCGCAGGAGCGTCTCCACGTCGAGAGTCCACACGGTGTCGCCCTTGTCGACAGGGCGGATGTTGGCCGCCTGCACGCCGGGAAGGCCGGCAGGATGCGGGCCCTGCACCTCCACCATCTCCGCGCCGGCCACGGCTCCGAGCGTCCAGGTGTCGTCGTGGGAAACATACACCTTGCCCGTGGTGATGCCGGCGAGGAACTGCGCGGCGGCGTCGAGAGCCGGCTTGTCGGCGGCGCCGACGCGGACGCCGGCAGGCAGCTCGAGCGGAGCGGAATATATGGCCGTCACAAAAATGTCGCGCGGCAGCACATCGGGCGAAGGCACCACAGCATAGGGGCGCTTGCGCACAAGAGCAAGCAATCCGCACTCGGCCAGCAGCGCGGCGGCCTCCTGCGGAGTGTTGCATGTGGTTTCAAAGTGTCGGCGGCCATCGCCGGCGGCCTCTATCTCGACCCGGAGGAGCTTGCGGCGCTCGCCGCGCTCCACGGCCGTCACCGTGCCGGCCACCGGAGCCACCAGCTTCAGCCCGGGGTGGTTCTTGTCGTGCATCAGAGGCGCGCCGGCCTCGACCACGTCGCCCACGGCCACATCGGCCTTAGGGGTAAAACCGGGATAGTCGTCGGGCACAACTGCCACGCGCACAGCCGGAACAAAGCGCGGAGAAAGCTCCTCCACACGCCCGGCTATCGGCAGGTCAATGCCCTTACTAAGCTTTATTTTCATTGTTTCGACTATAATAGTAGTAGGAAATATTGTGCAAATTTACCAACTTTCTTTATACATATT
>CAMWNB010000055.1 GCA_947175495.1 uncultured Porphyromonadaceae bacterium
GGCTCTTGTCGCGTCCGCCCATGGCATACATGTTGGCCGAAGGGCCTCCGAGGTCGCTGATGTAGCCTTTGAAGTCGGGCATGGCTGCGACCTGGCGCACCTCGCGCATGATGGATTCCTTGCTGCGGGAGGCGATGAATTTGCCCTGGTGGGCCGAGATGGTGCAGAAAGCGCAGCCTCCGAAGCATCCGCGGTGGAGGTTGACGCTGTGGCGTATCATCTCGTAGGCGGGGATGTGCTTGCCGCGGTAGCGGGGGTGGGGCAGGCGTGTGAAGGGCAGGTCGAAGGCGGCGTCTATCTCGCCCTGTTTCATGGCCGGCCACATGGGGTTGACCTTTAGGACGCGGCTGCCGGTGGCCTGCCACAGCGTGAGGCCTCCGTCCATGGCGTTGCTCTGCTGCTCGATGTGGCGGAAGTTGGCGGCCTGGCTCTTGGGTGTGCGCAGGCATTCCTCGTAGGATGCGAGCACGATGTTGGCGTCGTCGGTGGCGGCCGGCATTTCGTCGAGCGGGCGCATGACCACGGTCTGCCGCAGGTCGGTGATGGCGGCTATGGGCTCGCCGGCGTCGAGCCGCCGGGCGAGTTCGAGCACGGTGTGCTCGCCCATGCCGTAGCTGATGATGTCGGCGCGGCAGTCGGCGAGGATGCCGGGGCGCAGTCGGTCCTGCCAGTAGTCGTAGTGGCTGAGGCGGCGCAGGGATGCTTCGATGCCTCCGGCCACGATGGGCGTGTCGGGGAACAGGCGTCGCAGGATTTCGGAGTAGACCACGGTGGGATAGTCGGGGCGCATGCCCGGGCGTGCGTCGGGTGTGTAGGCGTCGTCGCTGCGCCGGCGGCGTGCGGCCGTGTAGTGGTTGACCATCGAGTCCATGGCTCCGGGCGATATGCCGAAGAAGAGGCGCGGGGCGCCGAACTTGCGGAAGTCGCGCAGGTCGTCGCGCCAGTTGGGTTGTGGCACGATTGCCACGCGGTAGCCTGCTGCCTGGAGGGTGCGGCCGATGACGGCGGCTCCGAATGCGGGGTGGTCGACGTAGGCGTCGCCGGAGAACAGGACCACGTCGACGCTGTCCCATCCCATGGCCTGCATCTCCTTGACGGAGGTGGGCAGCCAGTCGGTGGGGCGGAGGGCGGCGTATTCGGCGGGTGTCTGTGGTCGTTTCAGTGTCATGCGTGCTGTTGTGTCATTTGAGTGTTTCGAGGCGCTGCTCCATCTTGATGACGGCGTCGCGCAGGCGTGCGGCTTCGATGAAGTCCATGTCCTTGGCTGCGCGCAGCATCTCGGCGCGTGTGTGGTTGATGTGGCGTTCGAGCTCGTCGCGTCCCATGTAGGCCACGACGGGGTCGGCGGCCACGTTGCCGCTTCCGGCGGTGTACTCGTCGGCGTAGGGGATGGCAGCTGCGGCTTCCTTCTTCCGCCGCGAGCGCTCGCGGGCGTCGCCCTTGGCCTGTGTGCGTGCGGTGCGTGCGGGTGTGGTTTCGTCGTCGATGCGCGAGTCGAGGCCTACGATGGCCTGGCGGGCCTTGACGATGGCCTGTGGTGTGATGCCGTGTGCCTCGTTGTAGGCAAGCTGTCGCATGCGGCGGCTTTCGGTGGCGTCGATGGTGCGCTGCATCGACTGGGTGATGCGGTCGGCGTACATGATGACCTCGCCGTTGAGGTTGCGCGCTGCGCGTCCGACGGTCTGCGTGAGCGAGCGGTCGCTGCGCAGGAATCCTTCCTTGTCGGCGTCGAGGATGGCCACGAGGCTGACTTCGGGCAGGTCGAGGCCTTCGCGCAGCAGGTTGACGCCGATGAGCACGTCGTAGACACCCGAGCGCAGGTCGTCGAGTATCTTTATGCGGTCGATGGTGTCGACGTCGCTGTGGATGTAGGCTGTCTTGACGCCGAGTTTCAGGAAGTAGTCGTTGAGTTCCTCGGCCATGCGCTTGGTGAGGGTGGTGACGAGGGTGCGCTCGTCGCGCTCGATGCGCTTCTGTATTTCTTCGAGCAGGTCGTCGACCTGGCCGGATGTGGGGCGCACGCGGATGATGGGGTCGAGCAGGCCTGTGGGGCGGATGACCTGCTCCACGACGACGCCCTCGCAGCGCTGCAGCTCGTAGTCGGCCGGCGTGGCGCTGACGTAGAGCACCTGCGGCGTCATGGCCTCGAATTCGTCGAACGTGAGCGGGCGGTTGTCGAGCGCGGCGGGCAGGCGGAAGCCGTACTGCACGAGGTTTTCCTTGCGCGAGCGGTCGCCGCCGTACATGGCGCGTATCTGCGGCACGGTGACGTGGCTCTCGTCGATGATGGTGAGGAAGTCGCGGGGGAAGTAGTCGAGGATGCAGAAGGGGCGCTCGCCCGGGCGGCGTCCGTCGAAGTAGCGCGAGTAGTTCTCGATGCCTGTGCAGTAGCCCAGCTCCTTTATCATCTCCACGTCGTAGGTGGTGCGCTCGTAGAGGCGCTGTGCCTCCAGCTCCTTTCCGTCGGCGCGGAAGTCGTCGACGCGGCGTCCGAGGTCGAGCTGTATCTCGGCCACGGCCGATGCCTGCCGCGTGGGGGAGGTGACGAAGATGTTGGCCGGATATATCTTGAAGCAGTCGTGGCTGCCCAGGGAGATGTTGTCGGTGGGGTGGTAGGTCTGTATGGCTTCAATCTCGTCGCCCCAGAAGACGATGCGCAGCACTATCTCCTCGTAGGCCAGGCGGATGTCGACGGTGTCGCCCTTGACGCGGAACGTGCCGCGGCGGAAGTCGGCTTCGTTGCGGGAGTAGAGCGCGGCCACGAGCTTGCGCAGGAAGGCGTTGCGGGCCACTTTCTGCCCGACGTGCACGTCGATGACGTTTTCGTGGAAGTCCTCCGGGTTGCCGATGCCGTAGAGGCACGACACGCTGGAGACCACCACCACGTCGCGGCGTCCGCTCAGCAGGGCCGATGTCGTGGCCAGGCGCAGGCGGTCGAGTTCCTCGTTGATGGCGAGGTCTTTTTCTATGTATTTGTCGGCCGAGGGGATGTAGGCCTCGGGCTGGTAGTAGTCGTAGTAGCTGACGAAGTACTGCACGGAGTTCTCGGGGAAGAACTGCTTGAACTCGGCGTAGAGCTGTGCGGCCAGCGTCTTGTTGTGGCTGAGGATGAGCGTTGGTTTCTGCACGCGCTCGATCACGTTGGCCATGGTGAATGTCTTGCCCGAGCCTGTCACGCCGAGCAGTGTCTGCGCGTCGGCTCCGGCGCCGATGGCGGCCGCCAGCTGGTCGATGGCCTGCGGCTGGTCGCCGGTGGGCTTGTATTGCGAGTGAAGCTTGAAATCCATAACTTGCAAAGGTACTAAATCCGCCGCACATGGCAAAGACGCCTTTTGCCGCTTATGCTTTTTTTTGTAATTTTGCATTTGTTATGACTAAAAAAGACAGAGCTTTCTTCTTCGTGTGGCAGCATCTGTGGCTGCTCGTTTCGCTTTATTTCATGACGCTGGGCGTGGCCCTCACCATCCGTTCCGACCTGGGCAGCAGTGTCATCTCCTCCATCCCCATGGCCGTCACCCTGGCCGGAGGCGCGGGTATGGCTCCGCCGCTGTCGGTGGGTGAGTACACCAATATAATGAACGTGGTGCTCGTGCTGGTGCAGCTGCTGGTGTTGCGCCGCCGTTTCGAGCCCGTGCAGCTGCTGCAGCTCGTGGCGGGCACGGTGTTCGGCACTCTGCTCGACCTGAACATGGCCCTTACGGCGCCTCTTGCGGGGTGCGCGTCGGTGGCGGGGTGCGCGGCCATGCAGCTGGGCGGATGCGTGGTGCTGGGCGTGGCTGTGGCCTTCGAGGTGCGCTGCGGGTCGGTGACGATGCCCGGCGAGGGCGTGCCTGCCGCCATCAGCCGTGCCACGGGCATGCCATTTGCCAAAGCCAAGATTATCACCGACATATGTCTCGTGGCCGGAGCCGTGGCTCTGGGCTACGCCTTTTTCGGACGGTGGATCACGGGCGTCGTGGGCCCCGGCACGCTGTTCGCCATGGTGTTCGTGGGCGTGGTGGTGCGCTTCACCGACTGCCGCATCGGCTGGTTCGGGCGCCTGCTGCACTGCCGCCCGGGCTTCCGCCGCTACCTCTACGGCCTCGCCCGCCACATCCGCCGGTAAACATCGGGGTGGAGTAAACTTTTTTAGCAGTAATTATGTTATGGTAGTATAAAAATCAAAAAACTTACTGTTATGAAAAAGGCTTTCCTCTATCTGCTTCTTCTTGCATCTCTGCCTGTGATTGGTCTTACTGCATGTTCCGACGACGGCGACGACCTGCCCGACGTCAATTTCAGCCTCGACATCGCCGGCGGTGTCAGCATCGACGGTGTGATATATGTGGTCGAAGGCGAGGATCTCGTCATCAACTCCGTGAGCGTCACCAACAACGAGTCCGACAAGTCGGCCATCATCACCGCCGCCACCTACTATTGGGACGCCTATCGCCTGGGCACCTCCGCCGTGCCTCCCTACGGCTTCACCATCCACATTGCCGAAGGCACTGCCATTGGCAAGCACGAACTGGCCATAGAGTGTCCCGTCTACGCCGTCGACAAGAGCCCGGCCGTGGCCAACGTGTTCTACACCGTGCAGGTGGTGGAAAGCGCCGACGACATCCCCGACAACGCCACTCCGACCACCACCTTCGAGGCCCGCAGCCACATACTTCCCTACTGAACAGCCGCTTGACCCGCACGCACAAAAAAGGCGACCCCTCACGGGGCCGCCTTCCCTTAATCCTTTAACAATCGAATCATAAAAAATGCAACCACCCTCCCGAGCAATTGCATCTCTAACCTATGATTCACTTATTGTTATACTATTGCTTTTTGCTATGCTTTATTCACGATGCAAAGGTAAGCAGGTTTTTTGAATTATAAAAATAATTTTGCAATTATTTGCAATTAAAAACATATCTTTAGATTTGGCGCTTTCTTTCTGCAACTTTTACCCCGAAAAAGGCGGATATGACGAAAGAAATTGCTAACTTTGCGCATGCGCAAAGCGCAAGACCCGCCGCCGGCAATTGCATCTCTAAACCTATTCATTATATATATTAAGAATTTTATGCGCCTTATCATCCAACCCGACTACGAGCGTCTGTCGCTCTGGGCTGCCAACTACGTGGCCGCCCGCATCAACGAGTTCAACCCCACGCCCGAACGCCCCTTCGTGCTCGGCTGCCCCACCGGCTCGTCGCCCCTGGGCCTGTACCGCAACCTCGTGCGCCTCAACAAGGAGGGGAAAGTTTCGTTCCGCAACGTAGTCACCTTCAACATGGATGAGTACTGCGGCATCCCCCGCGACCACTCCGAGAGCTACCACACCTTCATGTGGACCAACTTCTTCAGCCACATCGACATCCCCGCCGAGAACGTCAACATCCTCGACGGCAACGCTCCCGACGTGGCAGCCGAGTGTGCCCGCTTCGAAGCCAAAATCAAGAGCTACGGCGGCATAGAGCTGTTCATGGGCGGCGTAGGCCCCGACGGCCACATCGCCTTCAACGAGCCCGGCTCGTCGCTCACCTCACGCACCCGCCAGAAGACCCTCACCCACGACACCATCATCGCCAACTCCCGCTTCTTCGGCGGCGATGTCAACCTCGTGCCCAAGACAGCCCTCACCGTCGGCGTCGGCACTGTCATGGACGCGCGCAGCGTGCTGCTCCTCGTCAACGGCCACAACAAGGCCCGCGCCCTGCGCCACGGCGTGGAGGGAGGCGTGTCGCAGATGTGGACCATCTCGGCCCTGCAGCTCCACCCCAGCGCCATCATCGTGGCCGACGACGCCGCCTGCGAAGAACTCAAGGTGGGCACCTACCGCTACTTCAAGGACATCGAAGGCGCCAACCTCGACCCCGCCACCCAGCTCTGAGCATGAAGAAGAGCATCCTCGCAGCCCTCGCAGCCGCAGTAGCGTGCGTTTCGTCGCCGGCCATGCCGGCGGCGGCGCTACGCTTCGGCAATGAAGCCGCCGACACCATGCGCATCAACGCCATACTCGTCGACGCCGTGGGGCGCGACATCGCCTCGCCGCAGGAGCGCACGGCCTATGTGGCCCGCCTCTTCGAAGGCGTCCCCTACGCGGCCCACACCCTCGAAGGCTCGCCCGAGCAGCTCACCGTGCGCCTCGACTCGCTCGACTGCACCACCTTCGTCGAGACCGCCCTCGCCCTGGCCTACACCGCCGGCGAGCGCCGCTCGTCGTGGCGCGACTTCGTCTACAACCTCGAGCGCCTGCGCTACCGCGGAGGCCACATGGACGGCTACGGCTCGCGCCTCCACTACAACTGCGACTGGGCGCAGGACAACATGCACCGCGGGCTCATAGCCGATGTCACACCGCGCATCCCCCGCACCGGCTACATCGTGCGCAGCATCGACTTCATGAGCCGCCACGCCGACCGCTACCCGGCCCTGGCCGACTCCGCCGCCCTCGAGGCCGTGAAGAAAGTGGAGTCCGGCTACCGCCTCCACCGCTTCCCCTACATCCGCACGGCCGACCTGCGCTTCCGCGACGTGCAGGACGCCCTGCGCACCGGCGACGTCGTGGCGCTCGTCACCAAGCTCAAGGATCTCGACGTCACCCACCTCGGCATCATCGTCAAGGACGCCGACGGAGTGCCGCATCTGCTGCACGCGTCGCTTTCGGCAGGGCGCGTAGTGCTGTCCGACCCTCCGCTGGCGGATTTCATGAAGCGCAACACCGGCCTGCTCGGCATCCGCGTCTACCGCCTGCTGGACTGACCGCCGCACACGACACAAAACAAGGACAAGAGCGAAGCAAAAGGATAATATGGTTTATGAGATTTCAGATTGAAATCTTTATGGGTTTACTTCGCTCTTGTCCTTTTCTTTTTTGCAACTCCCGGAGCAGGGTTGAAATTTTATTGACAATTTTTAAATCTTGCCTCCGAAAATGTTGAAATATTGTTTAAGATTCGTAATAAATGTGTAATGGTGTTGCAGGAGTAGCAATTACTTTCTAAATTTGTGGCTCAAAACCTCAACACCGATGAAAACCAACTTAAGCTCACAGATCACGCTCGAACGCATCCCCAAGCGCTACTACGCGCCACAGGGCGACCTCGAGCTCGCAGCGCTCCGCCGCGAAGAAAAAATCTACACCCGCATCTTCGAGAACATGAACGACGGCAGCGCCTATCTGGCCAACCACGTCGTAGAGCTCATCAAGAAAAACATCGCGGCCAAAAACCGCTGCGTCATAGCCCTCGGCTCGGGCCGCGGCACCCACTCCGTCTACACCCACCTCATCGAGATGTACGAGCGCGGCGAGGTGAGCTTCGACCGTGTCATCGTGTTCAACCTCACCGAATTCTTCCCCCTGCGCCCCGAAGGCCCCAGCACGCTGGCCCGCCTGCGCGAGGTGTTCCTCGACCGCGTGAACGTGCGCCCCGAGAACATCCACACCATCAACCCCGGCACCACGCGCGAAGGCGTGTTTGAGTGCTGCATGGAGTACGAGCAGCAGATTTCCGACTGCGGCGGCCTCGACCTGACGCTCTGCGAGGTCGGCCCCATGGGCTCGCTCGGCTTCAACGAGCCCGGCTCCCTCTCCACCAGCATGACACGCCTGGTGCTGCTCTCGCCACAGGTGCGCCACGAGCTCGACAAGGAATACAAGGGCGACGTCACCCCCGCCACCGCCATCACCCTCGGCATGAGCAACATCCTGGCCTCATCGCGCGTCATGACCATGGCATGGGGCGAGGACCGCGCAGCCGTGGTGCGCGCCGCCATGGAAGGCCCCGTCACCGACAACGTGCCCGCCTCCTTCCTCCAGCTCCACAACCACGCCCGCATAGCCCTCGACCTGCAGGCCGCCGGCGACCTCACCCGCATCTCCCATCCCTGGAAGGTGACCTCCTGCGAGTGGACCGACAAGCTCATCCGCCGCGCCATCGTGTGGCTCTGCCAGCAGACAGGCAAGCCCATCCTCAAGCTCACCAACAAGGACTACAACGACCACGGCCTCGGCGAGCTCGTGGCCCTCTACGGCTCGGCCTACAACGTCAACATCAAGGTGTTCAACGAGCTGCAGCACACCATCACCGGATGGCCCGGAGGCAAGCCCAACGACGACGACACCTACCGCCCCGAGCGCGCCCAGCCCTTCCCCAAGCGCGTGATAGTGTTCTCCCCGCACCCCGACGACGACGTCATCTCCATGGGCGGCACCTTCAAGCGCCTCGTCGACCAGGGCCACGACGTACATGTGGCCTACGAGACCTCCGGCAACATCGCCGTCGGCGACGAAGACATGCTTCGCTACTTCATGATGATGGACAAGATAGCTCCCATGTTCGGCTTCAACGTCGAGCAGTACGAGAAACTCTCCACCGACGTGCGCGACTTCGTGCGCGCCAAGACCTCAGCCGGCGACATCGACTCCAAGGAAATCCGCGAGATCAAGACCATGATCCGCCAGGCCGAGGCCACCATCGCATGCAATTACATCGGCGTCAAGCCCGACCACATCCACTTCCTCCGCCTCCCCTTCTACGAGACCGGCACCATCAAGAAAGGCGAGCTCACCGAGCGCGACGTCAACATCGTCAAGAACCTGCTTCAGGAAGTCAAGCCCCACCAGATATTCGTGGCCGGCGACCTCGCCGACCCCCACGGCACCCACCGCGTGTGCACCGACGCCGTGCTCGCGGCCATCGACGAGCTCAAAGGCCAGAAATGGATGAAGGACTGCCGCATATGGATGTATCGCGGAGCCTGGGCCGAATGGGAAATCGACCACATCGAGATGGCAGTGCCCATCAGCCCCGAGGAGCTGCGCTTCAAGCGCAACAGCATCCTCAAGCACCAGAGCCAGATGGAGAACGCTCCCTTCCTGGGCGACGACGACCGCCTCTTCTGGCAGCGCGCCGAAGACCGCAACCGCGCCACCGCCGAGCTCTACAACTCCCTCGGCCTCGCCTCCTACGAAGCCATGGAAGCCTTCGTGGAGTATCACCCGCTCTGACACCCCGCCGCGGCCGCGACGCCCGGGCGGCGCTGACTTTTTGTCACGCCGGGTTAAACATATTTAGGAAAAAATGTCACATTTGCCATGTGGCATTTTTTTTGTATGCTTGTTGTTTAAAAACAGGAAAACAACTAAAAAACGCAAAAGATATGCAAACAGGAAAAATCGGGGTGACCACCGAAAACATTTTCCCCGTCATCAAGAAATTTCTTTACAGCGACCACGAGATATTCCTCCGCGAGCTCGTCAGCAACGCCGTCGACGCCACGCAGAAGCTCCGCACCCTCGCAGGCTTCGGCGAGTTCAAGGGCGAGACCGGGCAGCTCGACGTGCGCGTGACCATCGACCGCGAGGCAGGCACCCTCACCGTCAGCGACAGCGGCATCGGCATGGACGCCGCCGACCTCGACCGCTACATCAACCAGATAGCATTCTCCGGCGCCGAAGAGTTCCTGGCCAAGTACAAGGACAGCGCCAACAACATCATCGGCCACTTCGGCCTCGGATTCTACTCGGCCTTCATGGTGGCCCGGAAAGTCGTCGTCGAGAGCCTCAGCTACCGCGAGGGAGCCGAGCCCGTGCGCTGGGAGTGCGACGGCTCGCCCGAGTACACCATGGGCCCCGGCTCGCGCACCACACGCGGCACCGACATCATCCTCTACATCGACGACGACAACCGCCAGTTCCTCGAGCAGGCACGCGTCGACGCGCTGCTGCGCAAGTACTGCCGCTTCCTGCCCGTGCCCGTCGTCAGCGGCAAGGAAGAGGAGTGGAAAGACGGCAAGATGCAGCCCACCGACCGCGACAAGGTGGTCAACGCCACCGCTCCCCTGTGGCTCCGCAAACCCGCCGAGCTCACCGACGACGACTACCTCGCCTTCTACCGCGAGCTCTATCCCGGCCAGGACGATCCCATGTTCTGGATACACCTCAACGTCGACTATCCCTTCACCCTCACCGGCATCCTCTTCTTCCCCAAGCTCAAGGACAACTTCGAGGTGACCAAAAACCGCATTCAGCTCTACTGCAACCAGGTGTTCGTCACCGACTCCGTCGAGGGCGTCGTGCCCGAGTTCATGATGCTGCTGCAGGGCGTCATCGACTCGCCCGACATCCCTCTGAACGTGTCGCGCTCCTACCTGCAGAGCGACAGCGCCGTCAAGAAAATCTCCGGCTACATCACCAAGAAAGTGGCCTCCCGCCTCTCCGACCTCTTCGCCGCCGACCGCGCCGCCTTCGAGGGCAAGTGGGACGACATCCGCATCTTCATCGAGTACGGCATGCTCACCGACGAGAAATTCTGCGAGCAGGCCATGAAGTTCCTGCTGCTGCGCGACACCGCCGGACGCTACTTCACCCTCGACGAATACCGCACCCTCGTGGAACCCGCGCAGACCGACCGCAGCGGCGACACCGTCTATCTCTACACCACCGACCCCGAGGCGCAGCACAACTACATCGAGGCCGCGACCGCACGCGGCTACGACGTGCTGCTGATGGACGGCCGCCTCGACTCCCACTTCGTCGGGCTGCTCGAGCAGAAACTCGAGAAGACGCGCCTGGTGCGCGTCGACTCCGGCAGCGTCGACGCCCTCATCGACAAGGGCGACCGCAAGGCCGTCGACCTCACGCCCCTGCAGATCGGCGAGCTCACCACCGTGTTCCGCTCGCAGCTGCCCGAGGTGAAGAAAGCCCAGTTCATGGTAGAGTTCGAGGCCACAGGCGCCGCCTCCCTGCCCGCCATGCTCACGCAGAACGAGTTCATGGGCCGCATGAAGGCCATGGCCGCCATGCAGCCCGGCATGGACTTCTACGCCGACCTGCCCGACAGCTACAACCTGGTGGTCAACACCGAGCATCCCCTGGTGAAGCGCATAGCCGCCGACGCCTCCGCCGCCCTCGACGCCTCCGTCAAGCCGCTGGCCGAGCGCATCGACACCGACAACGCCGCCATCTCGGCCGTGCGAGCCGAAGCCCCCGACGGCAAGCTCACCCCCGACGCCGAGCAGCGCGTGGCCGAGCTCGAAAAGAGCGTGGCCGACGCCCGCGCCGAGCAGGACAAGATAGTCGAGGCCTATGCCGCCACGCAGCCTGTGGTGCGTCAGCTCATCGACCTGGCTCTGCTGCAGGCGGGCCTGCTGCGGGGCGAGGCCCTCGGCAGCTTCGTGCGCCGCAGCGTCGACCTGTTGTAAGACCCCGCAACCGCGTGCATCAGCGGCAGCCTTCGGGCTGCCGCTCTTCTTTTCTTCACAGCCCCGGGATGGCGGGAGGCGGGGGTGGGGGAGGCAAGGAATTGGCGCGGCGACAGGTGGTAGCGGAAATCGGTCATGTCGGTCATGTCTTTGTTTTGTCTGTCGTGTCCGCGGGTGTCTGTCGTGTCCGCGGGAGGGCTCTTCGCAGACAGGACGGACACGGACGGACACGGACGGACAAGACGGACATGGACGGACACACTCGGCGGCGCTCAGTCGTCGTCGCTGTTTCTGATTATTTTGTGCACATAGTCCTTGGAGCGCTCCACTGCACGACTTTGTCGGCCCCGGACACATTGTTGTCTATTTTTACTACAATCTTACGCACTTTGTCTTATTTTGCCTCGCGTTTGGCAAATTATATTGGTTTATTCGGTATATTTGCAATAGAAAGAAACAAAAAAGAGCATGAAGTATGTAATTGCAGACATATTGGTGGTTATATTCGCTATAATAGGCGTAGGCGGTTGTTTGGGCATTGTTTGGATTGGGATTGTCACGGTCTTTCGCCCGTTTTTCCCAAAGTTCTTTGACCGTTTCGAGGAGTCGGATTTGAGCGAGGGCCCGATATACCCGCCTTTTTGATTCCGTTTAGATATTTGCGCCGGTCAGCTGCTCGAAGTGGCGGCGTGCCTGCTCGCGTGTCATTTGTGGCGCGCGTTTTTCTTTTGTTTTGTCCCGGGGTAGCGGGAGGAGCGGCAGCCCGGAGGCAGCCCCCCGTAATTTGTTTTAATCCCCCGGTCGCTCTCTTATAAA
>CAMWNB010000056.1 GCA_947175495.1 uncultured Porphyromonadaceae bacterium
CCCCCACCTGGCCCGAATGACCCCCCTCCCCCCGGCCGCATCGCGGCCTGACCGGTGGAGCGGCGACATCCACGCCGCAGACGCCCTCACCCCACATGCCGTGGGCCGCATCGCGGCCACACCCACCAATAGCCACAGGTGAGCATGGCGCGCAGCGCCCGCGCAGCCTGTGGACTAAACGCGCCCCCGACAGAAAGGGCCGCATCGCGGTCCTACAATCCCCCAAACCACGACCCACACACCAATGGAACAAGAATCTTCCAATGAATCTGAGAGGAATTGAATTCAAACGCTGACAAACCAAAATCGCACGACGCATTTCGGGATGCATCGTGCGATAGATTTCGATTGTATGACAACGTTCTTAGAAGTCGAGACCGAGACGAATGTTGACACCTGTCATATTTAGATCATCTCCGGTTGCTTTCCAGAGAATGACCTCCCCCGGGAGTTGCCATATCAAGTTCCTTTATTCCACAAGCAGCTCGGGAGGAGCGATCAGATAAAGGCGCTCGCGGGCGCGGCTCACGGCAGTGTACAGCCAGCGATACAGCTCCATGCCCAACGCCTCCTCGGGGATATAGCTCAGGTCCACGAACACATTCTTCCACTGGCCGCCCTGCGCCTTGTGGCACGTCATCGCGTAGGCGTACTTCACCTGCAGCGCATTCCAGTAAGGATTCGAACGCAGCTGCCGCGCACGCAAGTCGTAAGGCATCGACGGCTCAAACATCTCCGGATCGCGCATCAGCGCCTCATACAGCTCCTGCATGCGTTCGTATGGCATCGCCGGAGTCTCCGTGGCCAGCGCCTCAAGCATCAGTTTCGCGTCGAACTCCGCCTCGCCGCCGCTTCCCGCGATGGCCAGGCGCACATCGGCGAAGCAGAAACCGTAGCGGTGCTCCGTGCCGTACACGCGCACCACACGCACAAGGTCGCCGTTAGCCACAAAGTCGAGGCCGCGCACCTGCCGCGCCCAGTGGTAGTTGTTCTTAGCCACAATCAGCATCTCGTCGCGACACAGCTGCTCCTCGCGGTAGAGCACCTCCGCGCGTATCGCACGGTTGTACTCCGTGGCGCGGCGGTTGCTGCGCGAAATCAGCAGACATTCCTCCAGGCCGTCGCGCGCATAGGCCGTGTCGAGCATCTCCGGCAGGTCCTCCCCCGCCACGACCTGCACGTCGGGCAGCCCCGCCCGCAGCCTCGGCACCTCGGCCGCACCCGCCGCCATCGCGCGGCGCAGCGCCGTAGCGTTCATCAGAATGCCCGAGCGGGCGCCCTGGCGCATCGTCGCCGTCATCGTGGCGCGCGACGGACGCAGGCCCAGCGCGCGCAGACACTCAGGCTCCATCGCCGGCGACTCCGCCGACCCCACCGGAGGCAGCTGAGCCGTGTCTCCGATCAGTATCAGCTTGCAGTTGTCGCCGCTGTAGACGTACTGCACCAGGTCCTCGAGCAGCCCCGTGCGGCCGGCAGTGTCGCCGCCTATCATCGAAGCCTCGTCCACGATGAAGATAGTGTCGCGGCTGCGGTTCTCGACCAGAGCCCCCGGGCCGTCGAATCCTCCGTCGGGCGTGTGGCGGTAGATGCGGCGGTGGATAGTGTAGGCAGGGCGCGCGGCAAACGCGCCGAACACCTTCGCCGCGCGCCCCGTCGGAGCCATGAGCACACAGCCCAGCCCCACCGACGGCAGCGCCCTCACCAGAGCGCCCGTCAGCGACGTCTTGCCCGTGCCCGCATAGCCGTTGAGCACAAAAACCGCGGTCTCGGGAGCACCCGGCGCGCAGAAGCGCGACAGGGCTCCGACCACGGCTTTTTGTTGTGCGTTGGGCTCGTACGGCAGGTTGCGGATTATCTCCTGCGCGAAGTCCTCGGCGGTCATGTCAGAGTCGGCTCTACTTTTTCACCGACCACTCCCAGCCATCCTTCGTGTCCTTCACGTCGAAGCCGATGGCGGCGAGGCGGTCGCGGATAAGATCGCTCGTGGCCCAGTCCTTGTTCTTCTTGGCCTGCGAGCGCATCTCGAGCACAAAGTCCACAGCTTTCTCGAACGGCTCCATGTCGGCCTGCCCTGCGGCGGCTCCCTCGGGCACGATGCCCAGGATGTCGCACATGTAGGTGTCGACCAGGCGGCGCAGGCCCTCGATGTCGGCGGCGCTGAGCTTCAGCGTGCCGTCGTTGGCCTTGTTCACCGTCGAGCAGATGTCAAACAGCCCGGCGATCACCAGCGGCGTGTTGAAGTCGTCGTCCATCGCCTCCTGCAGTTTGGCCTCGATGGCCTTGAGGTCGAGCGCGTCGGCCTCGGCCGCAGGCTTGAGCGCCTGCAGGCGGCGGTAGCCGTCGTTCAGTCGTCCCAGCGCCTTTTCGGCAGCCTGCAGGGCCTCGTTGCTGAAGTCCACAGTGCCGCGGTAGTGGGCCTGGAGGATGAAGAAGCGGATGGTCATGGGCGAGTAGGCCTGCGCGAGCAGCGGATGCGAACCCGTGAAGAACTCGTCGAGGGTGATGAAGTTGCCCAGCGACTTGCCCATCTTCTGGCCGTTGATGGTGATCATGTTGTTGTGCATCCAGTAGCGCACGGCGTCGGCGCCGTTGTGGGCCACGCTCTGCGCAATCTCACACTCGTGGTGCGGGAACTTGAGGTCCATGCCGCCGCCGTGGATGTCGAACACGCGTCCAAGATATTTCTCGCTCATCGTCGAGCACTCCAGATGCCAGCCGGGGAAGCCCTCGCTCCAGGGCGACGGCCAGTGCATGATGTGCTCCGGCGAGGCCTTCTTCCACAGAGCGAAGTCAGCGGCGTTGCGCTTCTCGCTCTGTCCGTCGAGCTCGCGCGTGGCCGACAGCAGCTCGTCGATGTTGCGGCCCGAGAGGCGGCCGTAGCCGTGCTCGGCGTTGAACTTGGGCACGTCGAAGTAGACGGAGCCCTCGCTCTCGTAGGCGTAGCCGGCGTCGAGAATCTTCTTGACGTACTCTATCTGCTCGATGATGTGGCCGGAAGCATGCGGCTCGATGTCGGGCGGCAGCACGTTCAGGCGGTCCATCGCGCGATGGTAGCGCGTCAGATAGTGCTGCACCACCTCCATCGGCTCAAGCTGCTCCAGGCGTGCCTTCTTGGCGATCTTGTCCTCACCCTCGTCGGCATCGTGCTCGAGGTGGCCCACGTCGGTGATGTTGCGCACATAGCGCACCTTATAGCCGAGGTAGCGCAGATAGCGCGCCACCACGTCGAAAGTGATGGCCGGACGCGCATGGCCCAGATGGCCGTCGCCGTAGACCGTAGGGCCGCAGACGTACATGCCCACGCGGCCCTCCGTCAGCGGCACGAAGCGCTGCTTCACCCGCGACAGCGAGTTGTAGATCACAAGGTCGTTCTCGCGCATAGCTTACGCCATGAAGGGGTTGGGCAGGTCGCCTTTGGGGGCGTTGCCGCCTTTGGGCTGCTTGCGCACGATTTCGCCGAAGGTGGCCTCGTACTTGCGGATGTTGTCGCTGAGGGCGGCGAGCAGGTTCTTGGCGTTTTCGGGAGTCATGATGATGCGGCTCTGCACTTTGGCCTGGGGCATGTTGGGAGCCATGTTTATGAAGTCGACGAACACTTCGTTGGGCGAGTGGCTGATGACGGCCAGATTGCTGTAGTGGCCGGCAGCCACTTCGGGAGTGATTTCGATTTTCAGTTCTTTCTTGTTGTTATTTTCCATAATATATCTGTTTTCAAATTATACGTTACGTTCAGTCGTTGGGAGTCGGGACAATCGTGCCGGCGTTGCTCTTCACAAAGGTGAGCGTGTCGATGCCGTTGTCGCCGAAGTAGGCCACTTTCACACCCTTCACCTCGGCAGGCTCCAGCACGTCCTCGATGTCGAAGCTCGCGCGGAAGTACTTGTAGGTTCCGTCTTCGCTGTCGGTCAGCACGTAGAGGCCCAGTATCGGGTAGGCCGGGTCCTTGGTGTTGTCTTTCTCGGTCAGCTGCAGGTGTGTCAGATTGTTGACGGCCGACATCCGGAACACCATGTTCAGATAGTCGCCGGTGCGTGTCATCTCGTCCATCTTCACAGGCGTCGACAGGCCGGGGCTGTTGGATTCCGTTGCAGGCACGGGGACGCCGCCGTCGACCTTGGTGACGGAGTAGAGCGTGCCCGGGCCGCTCTGGTACTGCTGGCCCGATGCTGTGGTGTAGGCGATGTAGACGCGCGTGCCCGCTTTCAGCTGCGCGTCGGTGAAGGCCATGTTGAAAGTGATTGTGGCCGGAGTGCCGTCGCCGGGGCGCTGCACATCGAAGCTCGACACCGATCCGCTCGTGCCGTTGTAGGTGGCGAAAGAGTAGAAAGTGTTGTCGGGCGGCAGGGTGCCGCCTCCGGTGTTATTGTCATCGCCAAAACACGAAGCCATGGCGGCAGCCATGACGGCGGCCACGGCGAGGAGCGTGATTTTTAAGTTTTTCAACATCTTGATTTCTTAAGAACTATGTGTGTGTAACTATTGGATTATCGAATGCACGAGGCCGTCGGCCATGCGCACGGTGCGGTCGCAGTCGGCGGCGAGGCTCTCGTCGTGGGTGACGATGAGGAAGGTGGCGCCCATGTCGCGGCGCAGGTCGAAGAAGAGGCGGTGGAGCTCGGCGCGGTTCTGCGAGTCGAGGCTGCCGGAGGGTTCGTCGGCGAGCACGACGGAGGGACGGTTGACGAGCGCGCGCGCCACTGCTCCGCGCTGCGCCTCGCCGCCGGAGAGCTGTGCCGGCCGATGGCCGGCGCGGTCCTTGAGGCCGAGGTAGTCCAGCAGCTCCATGGCGCGTGCCATGCTCTCGCGGCGGCTGCGTCCGGCAATCAGGGCCGGCATGGCCACGTTCTCCGCGAGGGTGAACTCGGGCAGCAGCCTGTGGAGCTGAAACACGAAGCCGATGTGCTCGTTGCGGAAGCGCGACAGCTCGCGGTCGCTCATGGCCAGGACGTCGCGTCCGTCGTAGCGCACGGTGCCGGCATCGGGGCGCGACAGCGTGCCCACAATCTGGAGCAGCGTGGTCTTGCCCGCTCCGCTCGCGCCTACGAGCGCCACTACTTCGCCCGCGGCGATGCTCAGGTCAACGCCTTTAAGCACCTCCACGCGGCCGAAACTCTTGTGTATGCCTTTCGCTTCTATCATCGAAATGCAAAAATAAGCATTTTCCCCCACCCCCCCAACACTTTTAAATATTTTTACGGCGCGAAATCGCCGCCGGCCGCTCCTATACGACCCTAATGCGCTAAGAATCAGACGGGCGAAGTGTGTGGCGCATGATTGTTCCACGTGGAACAATCATGCGCAAAGGCATTAACCGCCAGATACATAATGCGTTAATCTATTTTCGAGCATCCCGGAGCGGGAATGACGGAAAAAGTTTGTCGCGGGGCTTGCAGGACCGCGATGCGGGCCGCCGGGGCGGGGTCGGGTCAGGGCATGATGCCGCGGGCGGATTGTTCGAAGCGGAGGAGTATTTCGGGGGCGAGGGGGCCTTTGCCGCTGAGTTTAACTACGGACTTGCGTGTGTAGCGGTTGTGGCTGAAGGCGTTGCGCACCTCGGTGAGGATGGTGTGTGCTTCGAGGCCATCGGCCACAAGATTCAGCAGATTATTGAAATTGTTGAGACGCGGCATCTTGCCGGCTCCATCGGCGAAATAGTAGATCTCCGGCTCTTTTGCATCGAACTGAGCGCGGAAGCGCTCGTATATGTTCTGCTCAATCTCGTGCACAAGGCGGAATACGTCGGTGCGCCTGCGGTCGTACTCTCCGAACTCGCGTTCCAGCGCCTCACGGTCTATTTCCACCAACTCGCTGCCATTGTCGAGATATGCCATCAGCGTGTCCAGGCGCGTGTCGTTGAGGAACGTGTAGAAGTCGCCGTAGTTTTTCGGTTTGAGGTCGGGCTGCGTTATGCGCACGCTGCGGCCGCTCTCAAGCGGCAAAACCAAGCTGTAGGGCATGGGGGTGTCGAGAATGTTGCCTTTTCCTTCCTCGCCCTGTATCGGGCTGAGATTTTTCAGACGCATGTCGCCGCCGTCGGGCAGGCTATCCAGCGCCAGGAGCCGCCCTGCCAGCATAAACAGCACCATGTCCTGCACCTTGTAGCGCCTGATGGCCCGCTCGTTCTTGTCCCATTGGCGGCGCGCGGCGCGCAGCTGCTCCATGATTTTGGTCCGTGTGGCCTCGTCGTCGGCCACGGGCGCGGCTCCGCGCACCCGGCGGCTTCGCGCTATGCGTGCTTTCAATACGGCTCTCACCGTAGCCTCCA
This sequence comes from uncultured Porphyromonadaceae bacterium, assembly GCA_947175495.1. Taxonomy (GTDB): domain Bacteria; phylum Bacteroidota; class Bacteroidia; order Bacteroidales; family Muribaculaceae; genus CAG-873. Next base: position 6,266 of record CAMWNB010000056.1, read on the forward strand.
TCGCATCGCCACGCAGGGCTGCGGCGCTGCGGGCCATCTGCTCCTCGGTCAGATACCGCGGCTGAAGGTCCGGGCTGAGAAGCTCGAACAGGCGATAGGAGCGCCGGAAGCGTGTGCTGTCGTAGAAGCACTGCGGACCATCGTGCCGTGCGGCATCGAAGTAGCGCGCAATCATCCATGCGGCGTTGTCGCCCGCAGGGTCGATGCCGCCGACGCCGAGGCGCTGCAGCATGCCGGCTATCGATGCCGTGAACAGGCCGCGCGGCAGCTCCACCGCGCCATCGGCGTAGCGCGCCGCCAACTCGCAGATGTAGGCCGGCGTGCGCTCCTGCCATTTAGAGGCTCCGCGTGTCAAAAACGAATAGCGGGAGTAGTCGCGGTCGCGGTCGAGTGTCTTGAGATAGGCTCTCTTTTTCTGCAGGTATTCCTTATAGAACTCAAGCGTGGTGGCGGCGCGGCGCACGCTGTCGAGGAATGGATGGGATGCAGCGCCGGCACCTATGAGGCCCGCGTCCTCGAACATTCCCCGCAAGGCCGGCATGCCGGCATACACCGCCAGCGATTTCTGCAGAACCTGAAAATTCAGTCCTGTCAGCTTCTTCACCGCGACGGGCCTGCCATCGGCACCCGTCACGACCGCCGGCTGCATCCTCACGATGTCGGCCGCCAGCCAGTCGGCCAACCGACCCGGCCGCACATCGCGGAAGTCGGCGCGACCGCGACGATTCTTGGGGTCGGCATAGCGCTTCATGTCGGCGTCGATCGCTTTTAAGCGGCGCTGCGTGTCGTCCACCATCTCCTCATAGCGGACGCGCAGAAGTGCCTGCCGGCGCTGTGCGCCGGGCGCTTTGCCGGCGAAATAGCTGCTGAGCTTCTCCGGCACCTCGTCGGGGCGCAGCCCGGAATCAGCCAGGGCATCCGCGAAGTTGGAAGCATCCGTGGCGCCGTCGCGCACGCTTCGGAAAAAGCGCCGCGCGGCCTCGGTCTTTTCGATGATGATGCTCTCCGCCGAGGGCCATTCCCCGCTCCCGGAGTCGGGCAGCAGCGAGCGCAGATGCTCGTGGAAGAGGAGGGCCGGAAGTTCGTAGGTGCTCAGAAAGCATTGCGGCTCCTGCATGCGCACGCCCCAATCCAGGCCGCGGGCAAGACGCTTTTCGCGCGTCAGCCAGTCGCCATGCGCACCATCGGGAACGGTCACCACCGGCAGCCCGTCGGGGGTGAGCACGGTGTCGCCCCAGTGCAGTCCTATGCGCGAAGCGTTTATGACGTAGGCCGCCCGCATGTCGGTGATGTAGGGGGCGGAGTCGGCCGTGTCCGGCGCGAATCCGGAGCCGCGCCGCAGGGTGTGCATCTCCGACGGCTCCGCAGCATCGCCCGCCGGCGCAACGCGCAGCAAGCCGGCCCACTCGCGGCGGCGCGCCTTTTCTATCTCGTCGATGCGGCCAAAGCCGTTGAGTTCAATCTGCAGCGCGCGCAGCCGGTCGGGCTCGTCGGCATCGAGACACATTTTCATGTAGAAAGCATAGCGCAAGGTGCCGAGCCGCACCTGAAAACGGATGTTCTCCATGGCGCGCGTCACATCGAGATAGCGCAACGCCAGCTGCGGGAAGCGGTCGGCAAAGCGGCGGAAGTACAGCTTATTGTCCACATCGTTTGCCAGCATCGCTTCGGGCGCCGGCAGGCGGAAGCGCGCCCTGTCGCCGTCGCTCAGCGTGTCGAGCAGTTCGGCGGGCACCTTCTGCAGCTCGCCGAGGATGTCGAATCCCAGGGTGAGCACAGGGTCGCCCTCGGCTTCGTAGCGTGCCTTCGGCAGCCTGATGCGGCAGGCCGCGAAGATGTCGAGCACGACGCCTCGGAGCGCCGGATCGGTTTCCTCGGCCTTTTCCCACCGGCCGAATGAGTTGCGCCGCGAGGTGTAGAACAGATGTATCTGCGAGAGAAATTCCGCCACATATTTTTTGTGCAGAAACAGGCACAGAAAGAAAGCCTTGCCTACGGGCGAGAGCATGACCCGGCCGTCCTTCTCCTCGTCGAGGCGAAACATGAACACGTCGCGTCCCATGTCCTGCTTTATGCGCGTGACGCAGCGCACGACGGCCTGCACCGCAGCGGCGCCCCGGACATCGGCAGGCGCGGGGTGGCGGCAGTAGTTTTCCTCGACTCTGAACACCGACGCGCGCAGCACATCCCTGAGCGGAAGCGCCAGTTCTTTCTCTATTTTTGAAATCCGCTCGAGGTTGACCCGGTCGCGATAGTGCGTGGTGTGGTTGCGGAGCATGGAGAGCAGCGGGAAGATCTTGCGCAGTACGCTTCGGAACACCTCGCCTTCGCTGAGGCCCCGATTGCCGGTCAGGTTGTTGCGGCGCAAATAGTCGGTGATCGGCAGCAGGAACGGGAAATGGCGCTCGAAAAGGCGCCGCGCTTTCTCCGCCACCTCCACCATGGGGCTGACGAGGGCCTCCACGGCCTCGGACTTCTCAAGGCGGGTCTCGGATATGCCGTCAGGGTCGAGGCCGAGCGACATGGATATGTGGGCCACGGTGCGGAACGCGTTGAACTGCGCCATGTTGGCGTAGGCGGCGAACACATGCTTGTATTTTTCCACGGTCAGCGGATTCGGGCCATGGGGCTGTCGGGGAGACTGCGTGCGGCGCTTGCCGGGAGCATTGTTCCGGCGCGCGGGGTTGTCATAGGTTTTCTTTTTCTGTTGCATGTTCAGAGTTTTCTATAGTTATTCCATTTGCGGAGGCCGAACACGAGGATGAGGGCGATGACGGCAGCCATCACCGCATTGCTCCACGTGAGCCACTCGTTGCGTCGCGCAAAGCTGTTGAAGGCTTCAACGGCCTCGAATATGCCCAGGACGGCGAGTGCGAACAGGATATAGTTCTGCACCTGCTCCATGCGGTCGCGTTTCTTCTCGGCGTTCTTGCTGATGCGCTCCTCTATGATGTCGAGCTGCGAGGTCACGCCGAAGGCGCGGCGCATGAGGTCGCACAGTTCCCGGGGCAGTTCGTTGTAGGATATTATGGGCGGATTCACCACCCTGTCGAGTTTCAGAAATTCCGCTTCGAAGCGTGCGTCAATGTCCTTGCTATGGGATTCGGCGCTAATCTTGATGAGCATGGATTTGCTCATCAGGGCGTTGAGGAATATCATGTATCGCGAGCCGCGCCATGGGGAGAAGGCCCACTCGGGCAGGGAATTGTCGGCGATCACGGCGAAGAAGTCGGTGGAGGCCATGGCAGTCCAGTTGGCATACATCGACAGAGAGCATTCGCGCGCGGCACGCTCAAGGTAGACGTCGGACATGCGATTGGGGCTATCGGAATGTTGCGCGCTCTCGCCGAACTCATTGCCATGGGTAAGGTCGGCCAACAGGCGCATGCAATCGTAGCCGGGCCCGAATGACCGGCCGTTGCAGTTCAGCCTCAGAGCGGTGTAGGTGTAGAGTTTATTGCCCTGGAAAAGGTCGTGCGACAAATCTCCGGCGGCAGCTGCGTCGCCGGCCTTTATGCACAGGGCATCGTGGAATAGGGCCAGAAACTCGTCGGTGAAACGGAGGTTGCGCGCGCGGGGCTGGGGGTCGGGGTAGAAATTGACCATCCTTATGTCGGCAGCGAGGGTCATGTAGTCGGCGATGGAGATGCCGGCGATGTCGGCAGTGACGGCATATATCATGATTCCGGCCGGGAAGAAGTAGCAGTCGATGCACTCCACGCGCAGTGTGATGTCGAGATAGCGAGGGTCGACCTCCCGTGCGGAATCGGCTGCGCGGAAAAGGCAGATGTCGCGGTCGATGCGGCGACGATAGCTTCGTATCTTATCATAGAGTTCCGCGTCGCGCGCGACGTCGGAACGGCCTTGAGGAAAGAGTGCGTTGATGAAATCGGGGGTGAACATGGTCTCGAGCTGTCCGCGCTGCTCGCAGACATCGTAGGCGGGATTATCGCCGAAGCCGCGGCGCCGATAGCCTCGGCCGGCAAGGAATGACGATACGGCGCGGGTCTCGACGGCGTGGATGACGCCGCACATCATGGAGGTGCCGCAATCTATGGTTGTGTTTTCAAGATTTGGATTTTCAGGCATAATGGGTGTATTTATCACAAAGTTAGCTTTAATTGGTAATATCTCCAAATTAGAGTGCGGGAAATTGCATTTTTTTGTTTTTTGATTGGTTGTTTCGGGTGTTTTTTCTATCTTTGCTACGTACTTTTACAATAAATGCTTGAGTGGGTTGTAGAAGCCCCCATTTTGAGGGGGTATTACAACGTTATCAACTGTCCAACTGTCTTTCATCTCGGTTGTAGAAGCCCTCGTTTTGAGGGGGTATGACAACGGTACGAGTACCTGCCTTGCTCTCTTCTGGTTGTAGAAGCCTCCATTTTGAGGGAGTATGACAACATAACTAAACCTAATATCATTTCCAATAAGTTGTAGAAGCCCCCATTTTGAGGGGGTATGACAACTATGAGAGTCCGCTTTCGCTTTCCAAACTAGTTGTAGAAGCCCCCATTTTGAGGAGGTATTACAACTCATTGATATTGCGGAATACGATGCTGTGTTGTAGAAGCCTCCATTTTGAGGGGGTATGACAACCTACAATTACCTCAACCTTGGCGCCGTCAAGTTGTAGAAGCTCCCATTTTGAGGGGGTATGACAACTGTATGAGTCTGTTGCCCAAGCGGCTTTAAGTTGTAGAAGCCCCCATTTTGAGGGGGTATGACAACAGAGCATACAGTTTTGAGAAACAGTCTGCCGTTGTAGAAGCCCCCATTTTGAGGGGGTATGACAACGGGTAATGGTCTTGCCTTTGTTCTCAAAGTTGTAGAAGCCCCCATTTTGAGGGGGTATTACAACGAAAACGGACTGACCTGAGCCGGTATCGAGTTGTAGAAGCCCCCGTTTTGAGGGGGTATGACAACTAATCATAATAGTGGGATTTAGTGTGATTGTTGTAGAAGCCTCCATTTTGAGGGGGTATGACAACGCAGAGAAAGTGTAGACGATGTCATTCGCCTGTTGTAGAAGCCCCCGTTTGAGGGGGTATGACAACATATGAGAGATGCTTAGTTTCTCGAACTAAGTTGTAGAAGTCCCCGTTTTGAGGGGATATTACAACTGCTGCATAGCAAAAGACACTTCGGGACGGGTTGTAGAAGCCCCCATTTTGAGGGGGTATGACAACTTTTCAAGCAAGGACAAACGCTTATCATCCGTTGTAGAAGCCCCGTTTTTGAGGGGGTATGACAACCTGTTATGGATTGTAGGACCGCGATGCGGCCCTTTCTGTCGGGGCGCGCGTTTTGTCCACAGGC
>CAMWNB010000057.1 GCA_947175495.1 uncultured Porphyromonadaceae bacterium
TCTATACATAATGCACCCCAAAAGTTTTGTGTCCAACTTTTGGGGTGCAGTTCAAGTTGTGAAGGCGTCTTTCTTATTTTCCGTTTTTTTTCCCGAGGGGACATTTGTCGCAGCCGCTGCAGCCCGACGAGCATGACGGGCGTCTGATGGCGCGCACTATGCCGACGATGATGCGTATGGCGGCGAGCAGGAGTATGACGCCGACGGCTATGAGTTGCCAGTCGATTTTCATTTTTTATTCAGCTTTCGTGCGAGTTGTGCGGGTGTGAGATCGGGTGCGGCTTCGTCAAAACTCAGGCGGAAGGTGCAGCCGTCGCTGTAGCGGCTGCAGCCGTAGGCTGTGCGGCCGCGCAGGATGTGGCCCTTGCCGCATGCGGGGCACTGGATTTCCTCGAGCGAGCGCACCGGTTTGCGGCGCGGCGCGCGTGGCTTGTCGCCCGCGGCAGTTTTCTTGCCGGCGCTTTTTTTCTCACCGGTCTTCTTCTCTCCGGGCTTGTTCTGTTCCACTTCGATGCGGTGGCCGCTGTTGTCGTTCATGACTTCGGCTACAATGCGTGCGAGCATTTCCTTGAGTTCGTCGATGAATTCGGCAGGTGAGTAGTCGCCTCGTTCAATGCGGCGCAGTTTGTTCTCCCATAGACCCGTAAGCTTGGCGCTTTTGAGCAGGTCGTCGCGGATGGTGGCTATGAGATCGGTACCGGCGGCGGTGGGCGCTATCGACTTGCGGCGGCGCTCTATGTAGCCGCGCTTGAAGAGGGTCTCGATGATGGCGGCGCGTGTGGACGGACGGCCTATGCCGTTCTCCTTCATTGCGTCGCGCAGTTCGTCGTCGTCGACGGTGCGGCCTGCGGTCTCCATGGCGCGCAGGAGCGTTCCCTCGGTGTAGAGTTTGGGCGGCTGGGTGGTCTTCTTTACCAGACGAGGCTTGTGTGGGCCGCTCTCTCCTTGCGCGAACGCCGGCAGCACGGCGGCGCTTTCGGCGTCGGCCGAAGCGTCGGTGGGGCTGTCGTTCTTCTCGCCGGCAAAGACTGTGCGCCAGCCCGGGTCCACGATAACCTTGCCTGTGGCTTTGAACGGCACGTCGGCGGCACGGGCCTCGACGGTGGTGGCCTCGAAGCGGCAGTCGGGGTAGAAGGCGGCGATGAAGCGCAGGGCTATGAGGTGGTAGAGCTGGCGCTCAAGCCCCACGAGAGCCGATGGAGCCTGCCCGGTGGGGATGATGGCGTGGTGGTCGGTCACCTTGGAGTTGTCGAACACCTTTTTGCTCTTCGGCAGTTTGGCCGCGAGCACAGGCGCCGTGACGGATGCGTAGGGTGTCATGCGGCGCAGTATGCCGGGCACTTTGGGGTATATGTCGTCGGTGAGATATGTGGTGTCGACGCGCGGGTAGGTGGTCACCTTTTTTTCGTAGAGGCTCTGGATGAGCTTGAGGGTGTCCTCGGCGGTCCATCCCCAGCGGCGGTTGCATTCCACCTGCAGCGATGTGAGGTCGAAAAGGCGCGGGGGCGCCTCGCGGCCCGCCTTTTTTGTGACGGCCGTTATCTCGAGCGGAGCCGTGGCCACGCGGTCGAGTGTCGCCTGAGCTTTCTCGCGCGAGGGAAATTTCCCTGCCGAGGCCGAGAAGTCGGCGTCGCGGTAGGTGGTGTGCAGTTCGAAGTAGTCCTCGGGCTTGAAATTGTCGATTTCTCGCTGGCGCTCGACGATCAAGGCCAGGGTGGGGGTCTGTACGCGGCCGACGCTGAGCACATTGCGGCCGCTGCCGCCGTAGCGCAGCGAGTAGAGGCGCGTGGCGTTCATTCCCAACAGCCAGTCGCCGATGGCACGCGAGAGGCCGGCGTAATATAGATTGTCGAACTTTGCCGAGGGTTCGAGCGATGCGAAGCCTTCGCGGATGCTCTCGTCGGTGAGCGACGATATCCACAGGCGCTTTACCGGACACTTGATGTCGGCTTTCTGCATCACCCATCGCTGGATGAGTTCACCCTCCTGGCCGGCATCGCCGCAGTTTATCACCTCGTCGGCCTTGCCGATGAGTGTGCTGATGACGTGGAACTGCTTCTTGTAGCTGTCGACGTCGATGAGCTTGATGCCGAATTTGGCCGGAATCATGGGCAGGCGGCTCAGCGACCATGGTTTCCAGAGGTCGGTGTAGTCGTGCGGTTCCTTGAGGCAGCAGAGGTGGCCGAAGGTCCATGTGACGCACCATTCGCCGCCTTCGAAGAAGCCTTCGCGGCGCACGTCGGCTCCGAGGATTGCGGCGATGTCGCGCGCAACGCTCGGTTTCTCGGTGATGCAGAGCTTCATTCCTCTTTCTTAGCGTCCTGCCATGCCGCTTCCATCTCGTCGAGGGAGAGGTCGGCTACGGAGCGTCCCTGCGCGGCAGCGCAGGCCTCTATGTGACCGAAGCGGCGAATGAATTTGGCGTTGGTGTGCTCGAGGGCGGTGTCGGGGTTGACACCGTAGAGGCGCGCGGCGTTGACCACAGCGAAGAGCAGGTCGCCGAACTCGGCCTCCACCTGCGCCTTGTCGCCGTCGGAGATGGCACGGCGCACTTCGGTTGTCTCCTCCTCCACCTTGTCCCACACCTGCGAGCGCTCCTCCCAGTCGAAGCCCACGTTGGCAGCTTTCTCCTGTATGCGGAATGCCTTGATGAGCGAGGGCAGGGCGGAGGGCACGCCGCTGAGCACGGTGCGGTTGCCGCCTTTCTCGCGCAACTTTATCTTCTCCCAGTTCTCGGCCACCTGCTGTGCGTCGTCGGCCTGCACCCGGCCGAACACGTGAGGGTGGCGGAATATGAGTTTGGAGTTGAGCGCATCGGCCACGTCGGCGATGTCGAAGCGTCCCTGCTCGTCGGCTATCTTGCTGTAGAACAGGATGTGCAGGAGCACGTCGCCGAGTTCCTTGCGTATGTTGGCGGGGTCGTCGGCCATGAGGGCGTCGGCGAGCTCGTAAACTTCCTCGATGGAGTTGGGGCGCAGGCTCTCGTTGGTCTGTTTGGCGTCCCACGGGCATTTCACGCGGAGCACGTCGAGGGTGTCAATGACGCGTCCGAGGGCCTCGAGGCGTTCTGTGCGGGTGTGTGACATATCGGGTGCGGGTTTTATTTGTTGTAGGCGGCGACGCCGTCGGCGAGCCATTCGAGGAAAGCTTCGGCGTTCTCGTCGTAGCTGCGTGAGGGGCCCAGGGGCATGCCGGCGTTGTCGAGCATTATATAGTATGGCTGAGTGGCACTGCCGAATTTGTGGCGTTGCAGGTAGCTCCAGCGGTCGCCGACGGTGGCAATCTCCACGCTGCGGCCGTTCTCCTCCACGGTGTAGGGAGCGGCAAGGCGGGCTTTGTCGTCGACCATCAGCTTGATGAGCACGAAGTTGTCTTCGATGGCCGAGCGCACGGCGGGAGTGTCGAACACGGCGCCTTCCATCTTGCGGCAGTTCACGCATGCGTAGCCTGAGAAGTCGACGAGCACGGGCATGTGGTGGTCGGCAGCGTAGCGCATGCCCTCGTCGTAGTCGTCGAACTCGCGGAACTCGCCGCCGTAGAGGTTGAAGTCCTGCGTGTGCAGCGGCGGCGCGAATGCGCTGATGGCTTTGAGGGGAGCACCCCACAGGCCGGGCAGCAGATACACGGCGAAGCTGAGCGAGCACACAGCCAGAAAGAAGCCGCCCACCGAAGTGTGGCCTGCGGGCGAGTCGTGGCTGAAGCGCAGTTTGCCCAGCAGGTATAGGCCCAGCAGGATAAACAGCACAATCCAGACGGCCACGAACACCTCGCGGTCGAGTATGTGCCAGCCGTAGGCAAGGTCGGCTACGGAGAGGAATTTGAGCGACAGTATGAGCTCGACGAAGCCGAGCACCACCTTCACGCTGTTGAGCCAGCCGCCGCTGCGGGGCATCTCTTTGAGCATGGAGGGGAAGAAGGCGAAGAGAGCGAAGGGCAGCGCGAGGCCCAGAGCGAAGCCGCCCATGCCCAGCGCAGGACCGGAAACGTCGCCTTGCGATGCCGCCTCCACGAGCAGCGTTCCGATGATGGGGCCGGTGCAGGAGAACGACACCAGTACGAGCGTGAAGGCCATCAGAAAGATGCTGAGGATGCCCGTGGTGCTCTCGGCCTTGCCGTCGACGGCGTTGCTCCAGCGCGAGGGCAGCTTGATGTCGAAGGCTCCGAAGAAGCTGATGGCGAACACCACGAGCAGCAGGAAGAACACCACGTTGAAGGCGGCGCTGGTGGCTATCTCGTTGAGTTTGCCGGCTCCGAACAGGGCTGTGATGGCGATGCCGAGCAGCAGGTAGATGACGATGATGCTGGCACCGTAGACGAGAGCATCGGCCACAGAGCGGCTGCGACTGCGTCCGCGCTTGAGGAAGAAGCTGACTGTCATGGGTATCATGGGCCACACGCAGGGCGTCAGCAGGGCCAGCAGGCCGCCAAGGAAGCCGAAGCCCAGCAGGGCCAGCGGGCTGGCGGGGATGGAATCGGTGGCGCTGTCAACGTCGACGGGCGCCCACCATGCACTCTCGGCAGGTGTGGCCGAGGTGGCATCGGAGAGCGGCGCATCGGCGGTCTTTTCGGAGGCAGCCGCAGGTGCGGCCGGTGTTCCCGAGCCGAAGGAGAGGTCGAACACGCGGCGTGCGGGCGCCGTGCAGCTGGTGGCGTTGCAGGCCATGTAGGCGGCAGTGACACGCAGCGGCGTGGCACGTGATGGGTCGTCGATGCGAACCGGCAGCGTGTAGCTGACGGTGCCGTCCCACCATGTAAGGCGCAGCTGCAGCATGTCGTCGAAGTGCTCGGCGGCGGGGTGCGAGGGTGTCCACTGGCCGTCGGCGTGCAGTCCCTCGGCGGGTGCGAGTGTCAGTTCGGTGGGAAACATGCTGGCGTCGTCTGTCGGCTTGGTGAAGCCGTAGATATGCCAGCCTTCGGCTATGTTGGCCGTCAGCACTATGTTGGCGCGGTCGGGGGCCAGGCTGTCTATGCTGGCGTCCCACTGCACATGCTCGGGCAGCGGAGCGGCCGAGGCAGTGGTCCAGGCCAGCAGGCCGGCGAGGCCGGCGAGGATGCTTCTGAGTTTCATTTCTTATAAGGGGGGACGGGTGCGGACACGTTTTCTGTGCGCGGAGGCATGCAGTTGGCGCCGTTGCAGGTCATATAGGTGATTTTTATGTTTGCGCGTGCTTTGTCGGGGTCGGTGAGGCGGAAGCGCTGCGTGAAAGCCACGCGTCCGGTCCACCACTGCAGGTCGCAGCCGAAAGCCTCGTCGCGTGCAGTCACAGGCGAGGGCGATGCCGCGAGCTTGCCCTGCAGGGCAATGCCGCTTGATGCCGAGAAGTCGAGCGTCGTGGCCTTGGGGCCTCCCTGGGGCATGGAAAGCCCGTAGAGATGGGCACCTTCGGGGATGATGGCGCGCACTGTCACAACGCCTTCCGTCGGCGAGGTCATGCGCACGGCAGTGCGCCATTTCACTGGCTCCTGCGCAGCAGCCGACAGCACGACAGCTGCCACTGCCAGGAATGCAAGCAGATATTTCTTCATAGCTATGGGTTTATACCTATATACGTATATGGTGTGAATTCGAGTGCAAAATTACTATACACTTTGCTTATATTAAACTTAAAAAAACGAAAAAAGCGCCACTCGTGGCGGTATAGTGGCCCTCATGTGCAAAAATATTAGTAACTTTGCGCTACTGATTATAAACGAAAAAATCCGCCATCACGAATGGATGTAAAAAAAGTGCTATATGTGTCGCAGGAGATACACCCGTATGTTCCGGCGAATGTAGTGTCGACAATGTGCTGCGACATCCCCCGCGGCATCCAGGAAAAAGGCATCGAGGTGCGCACCTTCATGCCACGCTATGGAATCATCAACGAGCGCCGCAATCAGCTCCACGAGGTGATACGCCTTTCGGGCATGAACATCATCATCGACGACACCGACCATCCTCTCATTATCAAGGTGGCCACGCTGCAGCCCACTCGCATGCAGGTGTACTTCATGGACAACGACGACTATTTCGAGCGCCACACCACGAAAGGCCTTGAGACCGAGATTCATCCCGAGGACAACGACGAGCGCAGCATGTTCTTCGTGCGCGGTTCCGTCGAGACCGTGAAAAAGCTCCGCTGGGACGCTTCCGTGGTGCACTGCACCGGATGGATCACCGCTCTGACTCCGCTCTACCTCAAGCACAAATACAATGAGGACCCCTCGTTCCGCACCGGCAAGATTGTGGTGTCGCTGCTGCCCGACGCATTCGAGGGCACTCTCGACGCGCGCTTCGTGGAGAAGCTGCGCATGGACGGCTTTACCGACGAGCAGCTCGCAGTGCTTGGCGACACCCCTGTGGACTACCGCACGCTGATGCGCATAGCCATCGACAATGCCGATGCCGTGGTGGAAGCGCTTCCCGGCGCCGATGCCGAGCTCATAGCCTATGCCAAGGCCTCCGGCAAGCCCTTCCTGGAACATCCCGGCGAGGGCACGGATATAGCCGCAGCAATGGCCGATTTTTACGCGTCTCTCTGATAACAATTCACCACATTCGCAATGAAGCGATTACTCATGATTCCGGCAGCCGCCGCGGTCCTGGCCTTCGGGGCTTGTGACGAGGCTTCCACCATAGGCGGCTCCATAGCCGAGGACAATATCAGCATCATCATCGACTCTTCTTTCGTGGTGTCCGGCCGCACCGTCGACATCGGCGCCGTGCAGTCCCGCACGCTCGACCAGCTCATAGGCAGCCTCGACTCCAAGGAGTTCGGCTCGCTCAGCTCCACGGTGGTCACGCAGTTCATGCCGGCGGCAAGCATAGACACCACAGGCATCACCGCAGCCGACATCGACTCGATGAAGCTCGTGATGAGCATGGACAAGAATGCCTTCACCGGCGACAGCGTAGTGCCGATGGGCATAGAGGTGTTCCGCCTCAACAAAGAGCTTCCGTCGCCCATCTACAGCGACTTCTCGCCGGAAGGCTACTATGATCCCGCCGACCGTCTCGGCTCGGCCATCTACTCGGCCGCGGCCCTGGGGCAGAGCGATACGGTGGCCGCATCGGCCTACCGCTACATTGAGGTGGGCATGCCCAAGGCTCTCGCCAAGGAGTTCTTCAACGCCTACAAGGACAATCCCGCCAATTTCTCGTCGCCCGACGCCTTTATAAACAATGTGTTCCAGGGTGTGTACATACGCAACAGCTACGGCAACGGCCGAGTGAGCCGCATCTCGCAGACCATCATGCGCATGTTCTACCATCAGACCTACTTCGACGAGGACAAGCAGAAAGACTCCACGATCTATAAGGTGGGCAATTATCTGGCAGTTACTCCAGAAGTGGTGACCAACAACAACATAAAGCTCGAGATGAGCCAGGGCATCAAGCAGATGCTTGCCGAAGGCCAGGACTTGCTCGTGGCTCCGGCCGGCGTGGAAGTGGAGATTAAGTTCCCCGCGCAGGAAATCATAGACAGTTACAATGCCCGCAAGGGCCAGATGTCGGTGATCAACAACCTCACCATGAAGATTCCTGCCGACACGCTTTCCAACCCCGAGGGCATTCCCGCACCTCCCTATGTGCTGCTTGTGCTGGCCAGCAAGAAGGATGAATTCTTCGCTAACAACTCGCTGCCCGACAACAAGACGTCGTTCTACGCAGCCTACAACGCCACTTCCGGCTGCTACACCTTCTCGGGCTTGCGTTCCTATCTGCTCGACATCATGTCGAAGGAGGAGATAACCGCCGACGATGTCACTTTCCGTCTTTGCCCGGTCGACGTGGCGTTTGAGACCACCGGCTCCAGCTATTGGGACTACGGAACCACGGAAAGTGCGCTTGTGCCCTATGTGCAGGGACCAGCTATGGTGAAAATTTCACTCGACAAAACAAAAATTTCCTTCACTTATAGCAATCAATCCATAAATAATTAGTACCTTTGCACCGCAAAAGCACTTCAGGCCGCAATAGCTCAGTTGGTAGAGCATTTCATTCGTAACGAAAAGGTCGTGGGTTCGAGTCCCACTCGCGGCTCCACAAAAGGCCCTCAGCAATCAGCTGAGGGTCTTTTGTCGTTTACCCGCATGCGGCACCGCGGCAGCTGTTGGCGGGACCCTCGCACGACATGCTGCGATATCGCTGACTAAGAAACTGTTTAAAACTCATACCACTTTGCCTTTGAGAGCATTGCCGGTGAGTGTTTGTTCTTCGGTCAGGTAGCTATGGCTACGCTCCCTCATCACAAACAAAAATGAATCCGACAATCTGTTGGCGTAGGGGCGGTAAGGCATCGTGCAGATGTGTTAGCGAGCGAGGGAACATTGCGGTTGCGTTGTTCTTCTCGGCATGGCGGGGTGCGCGGACTTGTGAATCCCGGACGGTTTGCAAATCCATCGGACATTCAACCGGCATCGTGGCGCTGTTCCGTAGCCGTGCTGTTGGTCATACGGGGTCTAAAAATAGGGCGCGCCTCGCGACGTGCCCTATTCCGGAATTGATTATATAGAATTTACCCTATCAAACTGTGATTATTTCACAAGTACCTTTGTTGCGTTTGTGCCCTGGCGACGGATGTAGATGCCGGGGGTGAGGTTGCTGCCGTCCACGCGCATGCCGTTGACGTTGTAGAACTCTACGGGGGCGTTGTCGGAGTCGACAGCCACATCCTCAATGCCGGAGAGGGCCTCTACGGTCACGGGGCAGGATGCGGTGAGCACGATGGGCTCGGCGTCGGCTGTGGGAGCGGGAGCCGTGAGGGTGGCGGTGATGTTGGCGGTGCCTTCTGCCACGAGGGTCACGAGGCCTGTCTCGTCGACGGTGGCCACGTCTTCGTTGTCGGAGGTCCATGCGAACTCAAGGCCGGGGAGTGCATCTTCGGGAGCGTAGGTGGCTGCGAGCTGTGCGGTCTCTTCTTCTTTGCCTTCGATGGACTCTTTGTCGAGCGCTACGGATTCGGGCTGTGCGTAGAGCATGAGGCCGACGTGCCAGTAGGTGAGCGTCGACACTGCGACATCGCCGGTGGCGGTGAGGGTGGCCTCGGTCAGAGGCTTGTTGGCGGTCCAGGTGGCGCCTTCTACGGTGCCTTCCGCTCCGGTCACGTCGAGAGTCTTGGTGTTGTCTACGGTAGTGGCGCTTGCGGAAGCGGCAACGCTGATAATGCGCATGTAGGGATCGAGAGCTTCAAACGTGAGCGTCGCGCCTTCGGTGAAGGTGATGGGCTGAGCATTGCCGGCCGACACGGTGAAGTTGACGAGCGGGTTGCCTGCGTTGCTGTTGGCCACGAAGGTGAAGTCCTCGATGGTGGTGGCGTCGGCGGGGAAGTCGTAGGCAGTCTTCCAATTGTAGCTGCTGCCGCGGTTGGGCACGTTGAAGTTGTAGACAGCGCTGAGTTTGCCGGAGGCAAGCACGGTGACGTCGATGGTGCCTACGATTGGGTCGTGGCCTTCAACGATGGCTTTTGCGGTGATGGTGGCGGTGCCGGGCTTATAGGTGACGATGTCCTGGAAGTAGGAGTAGGAAGCCCATTTTTCGGTCGGTTCTACAGCCACGACTTCGGGGTCGGAACTTTCCCATTCGAACGTGGCGTCGTAGTATTCGCTGTCAAGGCTGTAGTCGTCGGGGCATACCATAGAGTAGAGCATTACGCGGTCGCCGGGCAGCAGCGTGTCGAATGCGGGACGATAGCTGTCGGCATGTTCGATTTTCACAGTGGGGGCGTCGAGTTCGACGGCGGTCACTGTGGCAACAGCAGTCACGTCGGTGCCGGTGATAGTCACGGTGAACGTAGCGGTGCCGGGGCCTAAAAGGCTTGCGGTGGCGTACTTGTTGTTGGGGTAGGAGTATACGCGGAAAGAGCTTGTGGGATCGCAGCTGTACGAAATGGAGACTTTCGCGTCCTCGGGAATGGTGGTGATCCACAGCTTGGGAGTTTCGTTGTAGGCTACATACTGCTCGATGTCTACGGCGTCGCCATAGATTTCTCCGCCGAAGCTGTCGGTCCATTTAAGGATGATGCTCATGGCGGGAGTGACGGTCACGATGCAGGTGGCGCTGCCTGCGCCTGCGGCTGCAGTGATGGTGACGGTGCCTTCGGCAACACCGGTGACGATACCGTTGTAGTCGACGGTGGCGATGGCTTCGTCGGAGCTGGTCCAGGTCACTTTCTGTCCGGTCGGGTTGGTGGTGGCGGAGAGCTGAATGGTGCTTCCTGCCATCACTTCGGCTTCGCTCTTGTCGAGTACGATGGATGTGCCGGGCACGTCGAGAGGCTTGATCACTTTCACCTTGTTGATGGTGCAGTGGCCGGCCTGGACAACGAGAGTCTTGCTGAACGAGTTGATTTCGTCCATCGTCTCTTTGTTGAGGATGAGGATGGAAACGCCGTCGGCTTCAGACACCTGCAGATTGGAGAATTCGCACCATGTGTATTCGTTGTCGGCATCGCCCTGGTGCATATAGTTGATGTAGCCGCCTTCGTCGAAGGCGTATTCCACCTGGACGCCGCCGCCGGTCTCTGCGCCTGCGGCAATGAGCTGGTCGTAGGTGAAGGTGAGACCTTCGGAGTCGTTGGTGATGGTGAGAGCCTCGTCGAGCAGCACGCTCTTGTCGCGCACTTCGTCGCGCCAGATGATGCGGTGCACCTCAAGGCCGTAGCCCATAAGGAAGAAGCCTTCGGATTTGAGAATAGGAAGGCAGGATTCGAATATGTCGAAAGACATGGATGTGGTGCCTTTTGCCACGCCGCCGGTGGCCCAGGTGCCTGCGGGCCAGTCGCCCCAGTTGCCTTTGATGAGGCCGAGCGAGTAGTAGTCGGCTCCTTCCTGGCATGTGTACTCAACGATAATCTGTTGGTCGGCCTGCATGTTGGTACACTTGGATGCGGCAACAGCGCAGCTTTGGTTCCAGCCAATTACCTGCGTGCCTTCCCAAAGGACGGTGTCGGTGGCCTGTGCGAACATTGCGCTCGCAAGCGTCACCATTGACAGTAAAAATTTTTTCATGGATTAAAAATTAGGTTTGGTAAGATAAGTAGTTTGGTCGCATGATTTTGACATCGGCAAATTTAAATACGATTAAGGTGGAATTTGCTCTATTTTACATTCATTAACAGTTGAAAAATGTTTTTGAATACCATATTAAATGTTAACAAGCGAGGATTCTCAGCAGTATATATCGTATGTAATATTATGTTTAGAATAAAAAAATATATAAATTGTGTTAACAAAGCCGATGAAGTGTGACGCTGTGTGGGG
>CAMWNB010000058.1 GCA_947175495.1 uncultured Porphyromonadaceae bacterium
GCCGCGCGCCCCTTCGTCGTCCTCCCCCTCCGCTCCCTCGACCCCGACGCCGCAGCACGCCTCACAGCCGAAAAGCGGGATTCCTGACAAAGGAGCTTAGGCAATAAACGAAACGGCAACGCGTTAATATAAGGATGAAACATAGCTCTCTCTTGATATTTATTGCGCTTGTGCTCGCGGCATCCGGCTGCATCGAGGACGGCTTCACCGCCGCCCCCGCCGATGCTCCCGTGCCCGCGGTCGATTCCGTGCGTCTCGGCACAGTGTTCACCGACGAGCCCACGCCCACCCGGCGCTTCACCCTCCGCAACCATGCCTCCAAATCGGTGTCCGTCACCTCCATCACCCTCGGCGGCGACCATCCCGAATACTTCCGCCTCAACGTCGACGGCTTCAGCGGCCGCGAGTTCCACGACGTCGAAATCCGCGGAAAGGACTCCATCTACATCTTCGTAGAGGCCACACTGCCGCCCAACGGCCGCGACGTGCCCGTCGACATCTCCGCCACCATCGACATCCTCGCATGCGGCGTAAGCCGCAGCGTAGTAGTCGACGCGCAGGGACGCGACGCAGTGCGCCTGCGGGGCGAACGCCTCACCGCCGACACACGCTTCACGCCGGGCAAACCCTACATCGTCTACGACTCGCTCGTTGTGGCTCCGGGCGCAACCCTCAGCCTCGACGCCGGCACCGAGCTATACTTCCACGACGGCGCCCACCTGGCCGTGCGCGGCACGCTCGCCACACACGGCACGCCCGAGCAGCCCGTGCACATGACCGGCGACCGCACCGGCAACGTCGTGGCCGATATCTCCTTCGACATCATGAGCCGCCAGTGGACAGGCGTATTCTTCACCTCCACCAGCCGCGACAACGTGCTCACAGGCCTCGACATGCGCAACACATGGCAGGGTATCTACGCCGAAGGCCCCGAAACATCGCTCACCCTCGTCAACTGCCGCCTGCACAACTCCGCCGGGCTCGTGCTCGAATCCGTGCACGCACGCATAGAAGCCCTCGGATGCGAGTTTGCCGAAGGCGGCGAGGGCCTTGTGCGCCTGCATGGAGGCACAGCAACGCTCAACCACTGCACGCTGGCCAACTACTACCTTTTCTCGGCCATCGGCGGCCCTGCCCTGCAGCTCGCCCACCTCTCGGCCGACAAGGACGACGACACCTCGGGTCTCCCATATCTGCAAGCCACCGTCGCCAACAGCATCATCTACGGCCTCGGCAACGACCTGAGCCACGGCGACCTCACCGGCACAGCCGTCGCCATCGACCACTGCCTGCTGAAGAGCGCAGGCAGCGACGACGCCAACTTCCTCAGCTGCATCTGGGACACCGACCCGCTCTACCGCAACAACCGCGAGGAATACGTCTTCGACTATCGCCTTGCCGCCGAATCGCCCGCCATCAATGCGGCCGATCCTGCGCTCACCGACCCCCGCACTGCCGTCGACGCGCACGGCACACGCCGCATCGCATCGCTCGGCGCCTACGAGTTCACGGCCGAGTAATCCTTCTATCAGTTTCGGGACAAATCAGTGCGCCTCAAGCCAGTTCTGCGCCACGCCGGAGCTCACCTCCAGCGGCACGCGTCCGCTGTGGGCCGCGCGCATGCGCTCCTCCACCATGGCCTGCAGTTCGGCGAGCTCGTCGGGCTTCACATTGAAGATGAGTTCGTCGTGCACCTGCAGAATCATGCGCGAGCGTAGCCCGCGGCGGCGGATTTCCGCATCAATGGCTATCATGGCCACCTTGATGATGTCGGCAGCCGAACCCTGCAGCGGAGCGTTGATGGCGTTGCGCTCGGCATAGCCGCGCACCGTGGCGTTGCGCGAGTTTATCTCAGGCAGATAACGCTTGCGGCCGCGCATGGTGCTGACGTAGCCATGCTCGCGAGCGCCTTCGATGGCGGCCGTCATGTAGGCCTGCACGCCCGGATAGGTGCGCATGTAGCCCTCGATAAGCTCCTTCGATTCGCCGCGCGATATGCCCAGGCGCTCGCTCAGTCCGAAAGCCGAGATGCCGTAGATGATGCCGAAATTGGCCGTCTTGGCCATCCGGCGCTGGTCGTCGGTCACCTCGCCGACGGGCACCCCATAGATTTTGGCAGCCGTGGCGCGGTGGATGTCCTGGCCCTCCAGGAAGGCCTCCGTCATCGTGGGGTCGCCGCTCATGTCGGCCATCAGGCGCAGTTCTATCTGCGAGTAGTCGGCCGAAAGCAGCAGGTCGCCGGGGTCGGCGATAAACGCGCGCCGTATCTCGCGGCCTTCGTCGGTGCGTATGGGTATGTTCTGCAGGTTGGGGTTGGTCGACGATATGCGCCCGGTTGCCGTCACCGTCTGGTTGAACGTGGTGTGTATCTTGCCCGTGCGCGGATCCACGAGCTTAGGCAGCGCGTCCACATAGGTGGCCAGCAGCTTGCGCAGGCCGCGTATCTCCAGTATCACGTCCACTATGGGATGGAGCCTGGCGTATTTGTTCAGTTCCTCCTCGGTGGTGCTCCATGCGCCCCGCTTGGTCTTGCGCGCCTTGGGGTCGAGTTTCAACCGCTCGAACAACACCTCGCCCACCTGTGCGGGCGACGACGCGTTGAACGGCCCACCGGCCAGCTCCGCCGCCTTGGTCTCAAGCGCCTTGAGCTTCTCGTGCAGACGGCCCGATATCTCCGACAGCACACGCGCGTCGATGCGCACGCCCTCCCACTCCATGCCGGCAAGCACGGGGATGAACGGCAGCTCCACCTCCCGCAGGAGCGTGGTCAGGCCGTCGGCCTCTATCAGCCTTTCGAGCTCGGGGCGTAGCGCCAGCACCACGGCGGCGCGCTCGCACATCGGCTCCATGGCCGCGTCAGAAGCCTCGAAGCGCTGCTTGCGGCGCTCGGCAGCCGTCAGCGAATAGTCGGCCATGCAAATGTGCAAGTAGCGGAACGCCGTGTCGGCAAGGTCGTTGCTCATCTCGGGGTTGAGCAGATAGCGGCCCACCGAGGTGCTGAACCACGGCGCCGTCCACTCCACACCTTCGCGCCTCAGCAGAATCATGGCGCGCTTCACGTCGTGGGCGGCCACAGTGTGCTTGCCTCCGAACAGCGGTGCCATGGCCGCAATCATGTCGGCGCGCTCGGCCGGAAAATCGGGGAGCGCCATATAGGCTGTGCAGCCGTCGGCGCGGCTCACGGCCACGCCGAACAGGCGCGCGGTCATGCTCCCCTCGCCCGCAGCGTTGAAAGCCACGGCCGAGTCGGCCTTCATGGCTTCTGCCACGAAAGCGCGCGCTTCGCCGGCGCTCTCGATCAGACTGTACTTGTGTGGGATTTCCACCGTCGGCGCCGCCTCTTCTGCCGACGCGGCGCTTTCGGGAGCATCGTCGAACAGCGACAGCTGTCCGTCGGCTGCCGCACGCTCGGGCACGGCAGGCGCAGGCTCCTCGCCAAGGCGGTTGAGGAAGGTGCGGAACTCCAGGCGGCGGTACACGTCGCGCAGCGCGTCCGTGTCCGGCTCGCGGCGCTCAAAGTCGGCTATCGAGATGTCGCCCAAAGGCACATCCGTCTTTATCGTCACAAGAAATTTGGAAAAGAGTATCTTCTCGGCGTTGTCGGCCACCTTGCGGCCAAGAGCGCCCTTGATTTCGGGCGCGTGCGCTATTATCTCCTCCACCGAGCCGTACTGTCCCACGAGCTTCACCGCCGTCTTTTCGCCCACGCCGGGGCATCCGGGCACATTGTCGCTCGCATCGCCCTCCAGCGCAAGCAGGTCCACCACCTGCGCCGGACTCTGTATGCCGTAGCGCTCGCACACCTGTGCCGGACCGCGCAGCTCGAAGCCCTTGCCGCCCAGCGACGGACGGTACTGCACCACACGGTCGGTCACGAGCTGTCCGTAGTCCTTGTCGGGCGTCATCATGTAGGTGAAGTAGCCCTCGGCCTCGGCCATGCGGCTGAGCGTGCCTATCACGTCGTCGGCCTCGAAGCCGTCGACCTCTACCACGGGGATGCGATAGGCTGCCAGTATCTCCTTGATGTAGGGGATGGCCGCGGTGATGTCCTCGGGCTGCTTCTCGCGCTGCGCCTTATACTCAGGATAGGCCTCGTGGCGGAACGTATTGCCGCGCGGGTCGAAGCACACCGCTATGTAGCCGGGGTTCTCCTTCTTCAGAATCTCCTCCAGCGTGTTGCAGAATCCGAAGATGGCCGACGTGTTAAGGCCTCCCGACGTATAGCGCGGCGCGCGGAACATGGCATAGTAGGCGCGATAGATCAGCGCATACGCGTCCAGCAAAAACAGTTTCTTTTCCATACAGCAAATTTAGCAAAACCCTCCCGAACTACCAAATCCGCCGTCACACCTCCGCCGCCCCGCGGAAACAAAAGCAAAGACGGTGTTTCATGTTGTTTCACTGTTTCGGGGTGAAACAGTGAAACAAGCGAAACACACCGCCGGGCGCAACGGGGGTTTACGCGCCGCCGGAGAGTACGACTTCGACGGGGCGCAGGCAGGGGTCGGCGCTGTCGCCGACCTGAGAGGCGGGAACCACGATTTCGACGACGCGGCTTTCGCCGGCGCTGAGCGCCACGCGGGTGAAGCCGCGCAGCTGCAAAGGCTCGCCGGGGCGCAGGCGCACATAGAGCTGCGCCACCTCCTCGCCGTCGCGGGCGCCGGTGTTGGTGAGGGTGAAGCGCGTGCGCAACGTGCCGTCGGCGCCGTAAGTGGTGCGCACGTCCGAGTAGGCGAAAGTGGTGTAGCTGAGGCCGTAACCGAAAGGATAGAGCGGCTCGGCCGTAGAGTACATATAGGTGTGGCCGTGGCGTATGTCATAGTCCATCATCGGCGGGAGGTCGAGGATGTCGCGCGGCCAGGTCTGCGTGGTGCGGCCGGCGGGGTTCACACGGCCCGTGAGCACGTCGGCTATGCCGTGGCCTTGCTCCTGTGCGCAATGCGTGGTCTTGAGTATGGCAGGCACAGTCTCCGCCAGTTCGCCCAGGGCGTAGGGGAAGCTCGCCACAAGCACCAGCACCGTGCGGGGATTGGCCTTCAGCACCTGGCGCACCATGTCGGCATCGGGAAGGTTGAGGGCACGGCGGTCGGCAGCCTCGCGGCCGTCGCTGGGCACGGGGCAGAATTTCCAGTCGGTCCGTGTGCCATAGGGGTGGTTGCCCGTCACCACGATGGCCACGTCGGCCTCGCGGGCTATCCGCACGGCGCTGTCCATGCGATTGTCGGTGGCATAGAGAAGTTCCACGCCCATTGGAGCGAGCTCCTCGGCAAGGGCGCGGCGCAACGTCACGGGCTCATAGGCCGGCATGCCGCTGTACCAGTCCTGCACCACGGCGTCGGCATAAGGACCGATGAGCGCCACCTTGCGCATGCCGCGGAAGTCGAGCGGCAGCATCGCGCCGTCGTTTTTCAGCAGCACGGCGCTGCGGCTCACGGCCTCGCGGGCCAGCGCACGCGCTGCGTCCGAAAGGAAAGGCGCCAACGCCGTGGTGTCGCATCCTATTGAGGCGTACGGGTCGGCCGAGTCGGGGCCGTCGAGACGCCCGAGCTTAAGCGCCACATGCAGGTTGCCGCGCACGGCGTGTTCGATGTCGGCCTCCGTCAGCAGGCCGCGGTCGAGGGCCTCGTTCACATCGTCGGCATAGCTGTCGAGAAACATGCCCGTGCCGGCCTTCACAATGGCCGCGGCAGCCTCGGGGCGCGTGGCGAAGCGCCTGTGGGCGTCGACGAGCAGCCCCAGCGCGCCGCCGTCGGTGCAGATGATGCCGTTCTGGCCCCACTCGCGGCGCGCCACACTCTCGAGACACGGGTGCATGGCCATGGGCGTGCCGTTCCAGCTGTTGTAGGCGGCCATAAACGCACGCGAGCCGCCCTCTGTGATGCCGCGCATGAAGGGATATGAATAATAGTCGCGAAACAGGCGTTCGTCGAAATCGCTCGACGAACTGTCTCGGCCGAACTCATTGCTGTTGGCCAGGAAGTGCTTCATCAGCGACGCCACGCGCCAGTAGCGGCGGTCGGGACCCTGGAGGCCGCGCACGGTGGCCACGGTCATGGCCGCGGCAAGGCGGGGGTCCTCGCCGAAGCTCTCCTCGGTGCGTCCCCAGCGAGGGTCGCGCGCGAGGTCGGCGTTCGGCGCCAGCATCACCAGGGCATGCCGCACGGCGCCGGGGCGCTGCGCGTAGTAGCGCGCCTCGGTCGACGCCTGCTCGGCCACACGCCGCACCAGCGTGGTGTCCCACGACTCGCCGAGGCCGTAGGCCTGCGGAAATATGGTGGTGGGACGATTGTTCTCGGGATGGCGCGCACCGGGCGAACCCAGCGACAGGCCGTGCAGACCCTCCACAATGCAGTAATCGCCGATGCCGAGGCGCTCCACACCCACAGTGGTACCCAGCAGCCCCACCTTCTCGGCAAGGGTGAGCTGACGCAACACGGCGTCTACACGCACGCTGTCGGACAGCGAGCGGTCGCGGAACGAATAGTCGGGCTCATGCGCCCCTGCGGCGCACATCACGGCGCCGGCAAGCACGGCGGCAATCAGTTTTTTCATGGCGGTAAAATATTTTGTAAGGTCATTAAATGCTTTAAGGACCCTATGGATTTCAGAGCCTATGCCTCGGCCTTAGGCTGCACCTTGGGCAGCGAGTAGGCAAACACGAGGCCGCCGCCCGCGCCGTTGCGGGCCTTTATCCGGCCGCCGTGGGCCTCGACGGTGTTCTGCACTATGGGGAGCCCCAGGCCAGTGCCTCCCACCTTGCGTGAACGGCCTGTGTCGATGCGGTAGAAACGCTCGAATATGTGCTCAAGATGCTCCTCGCCCACGCCGGTGCCATTGTCGTAGAACTCGAAGTAGTAGCACTCCTCGTCCTCGCCGGTGAGCCGCACCCCGCACTCCGTGCCCTTTGAATAGGCCACGGCGTTGCGCACAAGGTTCATCAGCATGCCGGCAAGCAGATTGTAGTTGCCCATCACATGCGTGCCCGGGTCAACGCCGTTCTCGAAATGCAGATTTCCTATCGTGCCTGAATCCTCCGCATCGGACGCCACAGCATACACCACATCGTGGTAGTCGACATCCTCCAGGTTGATGGCCGAGCGGCCCTCCTGCAGGCGCGTTATGGCCGTAACGTCGTTCACGAGCTGCACCAGGCGGTTGGCATGCTCCTGTGCCTTCTCTATGAAATGCTGCCGCGAGGCTGCGTCCATGTCCGGATTGTCCACAATCGTGTCCAGATAGCCTTTGATCACGCCTATGGGCGTTTTCAGCTCGTGGTTGATGTTGTTGGTGAGCTGTCGCTTCACGCGGTCTTTCTCCTCCATGGCATGCATGGCAACGTTGTGCTCATGCTTCAGCCGCTTCATGGCCTGCAGACGCTCCTGGTAGATGTGCACGATCTGCCGCGAAATCTCACCCAGCTCGTCGTGGGGATAGTCGGCCGAAGGAATAAAGTCGGGGCTCGTGGCCGCGCGCTCCGCAAAGGTGCGCAGCATGCTGATGTTTCGGCCGAAATGCCGCGTGCTGTAATAGCCGATGACTGTCAGCACCACCGCAATCGCCAGCATTATCCACCAGAAATCCTCGCTCTTCTCATCGAGCATCACAGATATTTCCTTGTCAAACGGCATCATGGAGTACACCTCCACACTGCCGTC
Source organism: uncultured Porphyromonadaceae bacterium (assembly GCA_947175495.1). Taxonomy (GTDB): domain Bacteria; phylum Bacteroidota; class Bacteroidia; order Bacteroidales; family Muribaculaceae; genus CAG-873. The sequence continues at coordinate 7,656 of CAMWNB010000058.1, forward strand.
CTCGCTGCGCTGCGCCTTGTAGAAGAAATTGGCGTTGTCGGCCTGCACGTGCACCACCTCGCCGCCGACAGCGTCGGCCACCTCCGGGCGGATGATGTCGCCGATGTTGTAGACCAGCCGCCCGTTCTTGTACACCGAGATACACACCGTCTCGTACAGCGGGTTCTCCTTGTAGTAGTTGCCGATGAAGTTGATGAACGGCAGCGGGTCTACGTCATTCTCGAACGCCGCCACCACACGGCTGTTGATGAGCTCCAGCGGCTCGCGCACGCGAGCGTCGTTGATCATCTCCATGTTGTGGCGCTGCCACAGTCCCATGCCCACGACGACGGTCCATAGCGCCACCGTCAGCGGAACAAACAGCTGCCAGTGGTAACTAATGTGTTTCCTTAAAGCCGTAGCCGAATCCTTGGCGGGTCGTGATGTTGTTGCCATAGTCGCCCAGCTTTTTGCGCAGACGCGTTATGTTTGTATCTATCGTACGGTTCGTCACCACCACATCGTCGCCCCACACCTGGGTGATTATCTCCTCGCGGGAATAGATGCGGTTGGGATGGCGGAGGAAGAACAGCAGCAGGTCGAATTCCGTGCGTGTCAGGCCCACTTCCTCGTCGTTCAGATAGCAGATTTTCTGATTAAGGTCGATACGCAGCCCGTGATACACCACGTCGGGCTCGCCGTCGGGAATCGCATCCGCCGCGTGCTGCGCGGTCGCGTTGCGCTCGGTCATGCCCGCACGGCGGATCACCGCACGCACACGAGCCATCACCTCTCCTATCACGAAAGGCTTCGTCACATAATCGTCGGCACCGATGTTCAGTCCCATCACCTTGTCGTCCTCGGCGCCAAGAGCCGAGCAGAAGATTATAGGCGTAAACTCCGTGGCGGGATTGTTGCGCACACGCTTCGCGAAGTCAAAGCCGCTGATGCGCTCCATCATGATGTCGACCATTATCAGCGTGTAAACCGACAGATCCATCTCCAGCGCCTCCTCGGCGCTGTAAGCACAATCCACGTCGTAACCCTCCTTCTCAAGATTAAACTTCAGGATCTCGCAGATAGCTTCTTCGTCGTCAATTACAAGTATTCTTATTCTCATTTGATGTTTCTGTCTGGTTTAGACCTCAAAATTACTAAATAAAAACCTTTTTTATATGTTAACGCAAGTTAAAAACCGCACAATCACTAAACATTCCGCCCTAAAGAGGCGTTTCAATGTCAAAGCTACTATATTTGCACTGTGTTTTTCATGGTATTTAGATTTAAGGTTAAAGTTTTTCGGTTGTCGTGAGACAGCCGATTTTCTTTTTTTATACCTTTGCACCGCCAAAAGTAAAAAAGATTGAAACATAGCCTATGAACAAAGCATTGTTCGCCCTGTCGCTCGGCACTTTTGCCCTCGGCATTGCCGAATTTGTAATGATGGGCATACTCGTCAACATCGCCGACAGCTTCAGCATCACAGTCAGCCAGGCCGGCCATTTCATCTCGGCCTACGCATCCGGCGTGTGCATCGGCGCCCTCGCCCTGCTGCGCATCCGCCGCATGCCACTCCACTCCATCATGGCCGCCCTCGCCGCCGTCATTGCCGTCGGCAACCTATGCGCCGCGGCCGCTCCGGGCTACTGGACCCTCATCGCCGCACGCTTCGTGTCGGGCCTGCCCCACGGCGCCTACTTCGGCGTCGGCGCCATCGTGGCCCGCCGCCTCGCGCGCCCGGGCCGCGAAGTGCAGGCCGTAGCCCTCATGATCGCCGGCATGACCGTGGCCAACCTCTTCGGCGTGCCCATGGGCACATGGCTCGCCAACACCTACACCTGGCGCCTCGCCTTCCTCGCGGCCGGCATCGCCGGCGTAGCCACCTACATCCTTCTGCGCGCATGGATGCCCGGCCTCGAGCCCCTGCCCGACACCGGCCTGCGCGGTCAGTTCCGATTCCTGCGCACACTGCCCCCGTGGCTCATCTTCGGAGGAGTGTTCATCGGACAGACCGGCATCTACTGCTGGTACAGCTACATCGACCCGCTGCTCACATCCGTCAGCGGCTTCACCGCCGCCGACCTCACCTGGCTCATGCTCCTCGCCGGCATAGGCATGTTCGCCGGCAACCTCGTCGCAGGCCCCCTCTCCGTGCGCTATAAGCCCTCTCTCGTAGCCGGCGGAATGGAACTCTCGGCGCTGGCGCTACTGCTGCTCATTTTCTTCTTTGCGGCCGACAAGTGGCTGATGGTGCCCCTGCTGTTTCTGTGCACCATGGCCATGTTCGGCTCGGGCAGTCCGCTGCAGTCGTCCATCGTGGTCTACAGCCGCGGAGGCGAAATGCTCGGCGCAGCCCTCATCCAGATAGCCTACAACGCCGGCAACGCCATCGCCGCATGGATAGGCGGCGCCGTCATCCACGCCGGCTACGGCTACACCTACCCCTCCCTCGCCGGCATCCCCTTCGTCGCCGTCGGCTCCACCCTCATCTTCATTCTCTACTTCCGCACCGAGCGCTCCGCCAAAGACCTCTGAAGACAAAACCACGCCCGCCGGCGTAGATATTTGCAAAAACAAAACGAGACGTTCCGGCGGGGCGTCTCGCTTTGTTTAAGATGTTCTGCTAATAGGCGATTTTGTCGGGCTTGTCGGCCCATAGGCGGAATGCCTCGATGGCTTTGTCGCCCATGAAATGCTCGCAGCGGATGCTGCGCTCCTCATAGGGGAGCTCCAGCTGCTCGTAGATGAACTGGTCGTCGAAGTCGATGGCCTTTGCATCCTCCTTGGTGTTGCCGTAGCACAGGCGGCTCAGATTGGCCCAGTAAATGGCCGACAGACACATCGGACACGGCTCGCACGAGCTGTAGACCGTAGCACCCTTCAGGTGGAACTCGCCCGTGGCAGCGCAGGCAGCGCGTATGGCGCTCACCTCGGCATGCGCCGTAGGGTCGCAGTTGGCAGTGACACGGTTCACACCCGTAGCCAGCACCTTGCCGTCGCGCACAATCACCGCGCCGAAAGGTCCGCCACCATTGCGCACATTCTCGATGCTGAGGTCGATTGCCATCTGCATGAAGCGGGCATCCTCCTCGCTGATGTCGTGGCTCTCGGGCAGCCCGCGGCGCATAGGTCTCTTAAGATAGTTTTCTTGCATGGTCAAGTCCTTTATAAGGTAAAACAATTAAAAATGCAGATTTTCACTTCCCGAAGCAAAAATTCCGCACAAGCAGCACGTACCCGTGCGCGCATGAAAAGCCCCGGGCTTCCTTTCGGAGGTCCGGGGCTTGGATAGGGGGCGGTTACC
>CAMWNB010000059.1 GCA_947175495.1 uncultured Porphyromonadaceae bacterium
CCGAGGGCGATGCGCTTCTTCTCGTCGTCGAAGTCGAGGATAACGACGTTGAGCTTCTGGTCGAGCTCGACAACTTCGCTGGGATGGCTTACGCGGCCCCAGCTGAGGTCGGTGATGTGGATGAGACCGTCCACGCCGCCGAGGTCGATGAACACACCGTAGGAGGTGATGTTCTTGACGGTGCCTTCGAGCACCTGGCCCTTTTCGAGCTTGCTGATGATCTCGCGCTTCTGGGCTTCGAGCTCGGCCTCGATGAGAGCCTTGTGGCTGACAACAACGTTCTTGAATTCTTCGTTGATTTTGACAACCTTGAATTCCATGGTCTTGCCGACGAACATGTCGTAGTCGCGGATGGGCTTGACGTCGATCTGCGAGCCGGGCAGGAATGCCTCGATGCCGAACACGTCAACAATCATGCCGCCCTTGGTGCGGCACTTGATGTAGCCTTTGATCACCTCGTCGTTGGCGAGGGCGGCGTTGATGCGGTCCCAGCTGCGGGCTGCACGCGCCTTCTTGTGGGAGAGGATAAGCTGGCCTTTCTTGTCCTCCTGGTTCTCGATGAACACCTCTACTACGTCGCCGACCTTGAGATCGGGGTTGTAGCGGAATTCATTCATGGGGATGATACCGTCGCTCTTGTAGCCGATGTTGACAACGGCTTCGCGCTTGTTGAGAGCGATGATAGTGCCTTCAATCACTTCGTTGTCCTTAACGGTGTTGAGGCTTTCGTCGTAGGTGCGGGTGAGCTCTTCGCGAGTCTTTTCACCGGCGGTTTCGCCTTTTTCAAAGGCATCCCAGTCGAATTCCTCGATGGGAGTGTTTTTAAATTCTGCCATTTAAAGGGTTAATAAATTAGGGTTTAATTAATGGGTGAGACTTTATATTGGTTCTCAAATTGCGCGGCAAAGTTAGCGATAATTTTCTAATTATCAAAATGTTTTTACCCACAAAACACTCCTCGGGACGTATTTCATGCAAAAATGCCGTTCCTCGTCTCGCCAAATGTGCCCGGCGAGCGCCACAGGCGCATGGAAACACACCGACACGGAGGCGTCGGAATCAACTATATCAGGAGGGGAAGGGTTATAAATGAGGAGAGAAAGCAAGGAAAATTTGCGGGGGACGGGGGATTTTTTGTAAATTTGCACTTTGACGCACTAAACAATTATTTGATATGGGAAAATTTTTCTCGGATTTTAAGGAGTTCGCAATGCGCGGCAATGTTGTCGACATGGCAGTCGGCGTAGTTATCGGCGGCGCTTTCGGCAAGATTGTAAGTTCGCTCGTGGGCGACGTTATCATGCCCGCCGTGGGCGTGCTCACCGGCGGTGCCAACTTCGCCAATCTCAAGTGGGTGATTCAGCAGGCTTCGGTCGACGCCGCAGGCACGGAAATCCCCGAGGTGGCCATCGGCTACGGCGCATTCATTCAGTCGGTGCTCGACTTCCTTATCATCGCCTTCTGCATCTTCGTGGCAATCCGCGCCTTGATGAAACTGAAGAAGAAGGAAGAAGTGGTGGCTGAAGAAGAGGCTCCGGCGGCTCCCACCACCGAGCAGCTGCTTTCTGAAATCCGCGACATCCTCAAAGAGCGCGATTGAATCCGCGCGGAATCATATTCCTCGTGGGCATGCCCGGCTGCGGCAAGTCCACGCTGGCTCGTGCGCTCGCCGCAGCGGGCCTTTGCTCCATGGCCGACCTGGACACAGCCGTAGAACAACGCGCAGGCATGAGCGTGGCGCGCATCATGGCCACGCAAGGCGAGGCGGCCTTCCGCCGCATGGAGGCCGAGGCGCTCGCTGCCGTGGCCGGATGCGATGCGGAAGAACGCCCGCTGGTGGTGAGCACCGGCGGCGGCGTGCCTTGCCATGGCGACAACATGGGCCGCATGCTGGCGGCCGGCACGGTGGTGTGGCTGCAGTCGGCCGCGGAGCGCACCGTGCAGCGCCTGGCCGAAGCGCCCGGGCAACGCCCTGCCGCCGATCGCGCCATGGCTGAAGGACGCCTGCGCGAATGGCACGACGAGCTGCTGGCGGCACGAGCGCCGGCCTATGCCCGCGCGCACTCGACTTTCGACACCACCGAGCTCGACGATGTGGCAGCCGTGGCCGCCGCCGTGGAGCGTTTTCGCAGAGAATACAAGCTATAACCGACTATGTCATCAGCCCCTACCCCACTTGAAGAACTGCTGGCCGTGGCCACTTCGGCACGCTCAGTGTCGATAGGCCTGCCGGCAAGCGAGAGCGTCGCCGAGCGCCGTTTTGCCCTCACTCCAGAAGCCGCCGGAACGCTTGTGGCTCGCGGCTTTCGCGTGCGCATGCAGGCAGGCGCCGCCAACTGCATCCACTACGCCGACACGGCATATGCCAGCCAGGGCGTGGAGGTGGTGGAGAGGTGCGAGGCCATGGCCTGCGACATCGTACTGCACCTGCCTGCCTTGAGCGTGCGCGACGCGCGCATGCTGCGACGCGGTTCCATGGTGCTGACGCTGTTCCACCCTGCGCAGCAGGACCCTGCGGCCCTGCGCATGCTGCTCGAGAAGCATGTGATAGCACTGGCGCTTGACCTCGTGGGCGACGACCGCGGCCAACGTCCGTTCGCCGACATACTCCACGAGATAGACGGGCGCGCGGCGCTGGCCATAGCCTCGTCACTGCTGGCCGACGCCGTGCACGGCAAGGGCATACTGCTCGGCGGCATCGCCGGCGTGGTGCCATGCGAAGTGACGGTGGTTGGCTCTGACATTGCCGCCCGCGCGGCAGCGCGCTCGGCCATTGGCCTGGGAGCGATGGTGCGCATGTTTGACGATGATGTGTACAGCCTGCGCGAGGCGGTGCAGGAGCTGGGTCCGGGCGTGATGGCCTCGGCGCTGCATCCGCGCGTGCTGAGCGGCGCGCTGCGCTCGGCCGATATCGTGGTGGTGGCCTCGACGGCGCGGCCGGTGACGTTCGGCGCCGATGCCGTGGCCGAGATGAAGCGCGGAGTGGTGTGTTTCGACATCAGCCGGGGCGAACGCCCGGCATTCCCGTCGCTGCCACAGGTGGACCTGGCCATGGCCAGCCCTGCCGACACCGACCCTGCCAACCCGCTGCGCCTCTGCTACATAAACGCCGGAAACGCCGTGGCACGCACCGCAGCCATGGCTCTGAGCAATACACTGCTGAAGATGCTGGCCGACATCGTGACCTGTGACGGTGCGAGCAATGCTCTCAAACTCAAACCCGGACTGCGCACTGCGGCCTACACCTTCCTTGGCAAGCCCGTGAACGAACGCATCGCGCGGCTGCTGGGCATGCGGGCCGCCGACATCAACATTTTCCTTCAATTCTCATGAGCGCACCATCGACAGTTCGCAAATATTATGTAGTGTGGGAAGGACGCGCGCCCGGCGTGTACGACAGCTGGGAAGAATGCGAGGAGCAGGTGAAAGGCTTCCCCGGCGCGCGCTACCGCGCCTTCCGCTTTCAAGACGACGCTGTGCGGGCTTTCCGCGACGGTCCCGGTTCCGACATGGAGATAATCCGCAGCATCGCCACCCACCGGGCGCGGCAGATCAACTACGAGGCATTCCCGGAAATACGGCTGGACGCACTGGCCGTGGACGGCGCATGCTCGCGCAATCCCGGGCCGATGGAGTATCGCGGCGTGTGGGTGTCGTCGGGGGTGGAGCTGTTCCGCGTGGGGCCGCTCGACGATGGCACCAACAACATAGGCGAGTACCTGGCCATAATCCACGCGGCCGCCCTGCTGATGGGACAGGGCCTGGGACAGATACCCATCTACTCGGACTCGCGCACGGCACAGGCATGGGTGCGCGCCGGACACTCACGCACCACCGTGAAGCGCACGGCTACCAACGGGCGTCTGATGGACATCCTCGACCGCGCCAACGCATGGATTGCCACCCACCGCATCACCAATCCCATCCTGAAATGGGACACCGACCGCTGGGGCGAGATACCAGCCGACTTCGGTCGCAAATAGCACAGGCAACGCGAGGAGGCGCTAACGCAACGCCATGCGAAGAATCGGAAACGGGCGGCCGGCATCGTCTGTGGCGTCGCGCGCCACGACGCGAAAGCCATGCTTCTCATAGAAGCGGCGGGCAGCAGGGTTCTGCTCATTCACATCCACAAGCACTGCTCCGCGGCTTTTGGCAAAATCCATCAATGCAGAACCTATGCCCAGCCCTAAGCAAGGGCTGTCGACAAACAGCATCTCTATCTTGCCGGCCGACAGGCCCACGAAGCCGGCACACACGCCGTCGCGCCTCAATGCATAAAGTTCCACATTCGGGAAATAATCCCGCTCCAGAAGCCCGCCGATTGATGCGATGTCGGCCTCGCTCAGAAAATCGTGCGTCGCACGCACCGAGCGCTCCCATATGCCGGCAAGCTCTCCATAATCGCCGCTTCCGCATGTGACAATATCCTCCATGCCGCAAAGTTATCCATTTCTTCCGCTTCCGCCAAAATCATCGATGGCAAAACTTGCCAATGCCCACACATTTTCCTACTTTTGCATAAACTGTAACCACAGCCGGCAATGGAAGAATTCGCGCCTAACAAATGAGAGGTCTCGGAGGTCGCCACTGAGGACATAGCAGTAGATACCGGCTTTCTTAATAATCTCATCATCTGTAAGGATGAAGTATCCGTCTAAGCCAATCAAATTTCAGACCAAACGTTCGATGTGGAATATATGATCTGGGGACAAGAGTGACAATCGTTATATCGTCTTCACTACCACGCCTTATTGCCATATCAGATAAGAACTTTGGCAATTTGTCAACAGCTGTAATACGACTAATTTCTTCTGCTATATCATTTTGCCTACAGTATCCCGATAAGCCATCACTACATAAGACTATAATCTCATTATCAGAAATCCGGTGAGAACAGAAATCAGGCATACATGTTTCGTGACCTCCTCCGACATATCTCGTAATAAGATTATTATTAGGGTGTGTGAAGGATTCTTCAACTGAAATATGTCCGGAATCTATAAGTTCCTGTACATAGGAATGGTCTTTTGTCAGTGAACTGACTTTTCCATCCTTATAAAGATAACAACGACTGTCGCCACACCATGATATGTAAAGTTTGTCCAGTTTTCTAATTGCGAGCAATACTGTAGTCCCCATTCCAAAAGAATCAGGATGCTCATCTATATATTTTAATATTTTAGTGTCCGAAGTATTTATTGCTCTGTAAGAGACCTCCTTTATCTCTGAATCCGATAACTTATCCGAGAGTTCTTGTGATAAAATGGAAACTATGGATTCAACCGCAATCCGAGAAGCAATATCACCATCGCATTCTCCCCCCATTCCATCCGCAATGACTATATAATCTTCGCAAATAAAATGGTTATCCTCGTTATTTGAGTGAAGATTGCTTTTTGTTGTGTATGAATGAACAGCGTATTCCATATTATTTACAACTCTAAACGTGGGGTCCGTTTCTTTAATATAGGATCTTTTTTCCGAATAACCACTTCTTCCTTCTGTTTCTTTTTCGGAACAGGCTTGGAATAGTAGATTTCAAATGGAAATACAGAAGGGGGGCATCCGGTCTCTACCACATAGATATTAAAATTATTTGCCCCTTCCTGCAGATTTGAAACGAGAAACCTCCTTCTGGTTTCAGAAAGTTTTTCCTGCTCAACATTAATCGAATCCGCTTCTATTCTTACATCAAACGGATAATCACTTTCTCCTATATTTCTTTGCGCATTAATATTAACGGTAAAAGACAATATTCCATTTGAAATTGATGTTTCAGATTCTATCGGGTCTACGTTGTAATATTTATAATGCCATGCCTTTACAAACAGTGGGGTCTTAAACAATGTTATTCCGTCATTAGAAATCTCAACAGACGGATATGTAATCGTAGTTATTGTATCCGGAAGAGAAGATGGAATATTCAACACACAATTATATGTGACAAAACTACCGCTTTCTGTGTCCTTACTCTCCCGAGATGTCCGGTCTATCAGACAACCAGTCTCTTCCGGGATATCAATTCTGGCTTCTTTAGCAGATATCTGAGGGGGGAAATCCAATCGTATTTGAGTCTCGAATTTTTGATGACGGAATGCGATATCTTCCCCCTTGTTGATTTTCAAAGAGTAACTGATATCTGGAATTATCTCGAGGACACCCCATTTCCCATTAGATTTGACAAATGCTCGATTGCCATATTTTACACCAACTTCTTCAAATTGTTCGGGAATAACCTCTTTGGAGTTTATGGACAACCCATATTTGCCATTCCTATGGTATTCATGGATATTCGATTTATATATGAATTTTGCTGCCGGTTCCTGTATGAAAGCCAAAGTATCTCCTTCAAAAATGAATATTACAGGTCGGAGTTCACTATTAAACTTTAGCTGCGCAGACTGATTTCTGCCATACTTTGCATTTATAACTACAGTATCTTGTTGCAAATTCTGAAAGTATTGCTCGTAGTTGCCATCTATGTTTAAATGGCGCTTTTTTTCAGAGTCTTCGTCACCCCATAACAATGGTTCAAATATCTGCGCAGCAGTGTCAAACCAATAAAACTTATTCTTAATTACAGCTACACCCTTTCCATTAGTGCCAATCCCGGAAAGGAAGTCAATATCATTTGATTCAATAGGTTTTGTTTTGCCATTCTTGAAAATTGAATACTTAATCGGCTCCCCATCAATATTAAAATATCCGTAATGAGGATTCTTCCTCTTTTCTATATTCTCATATGTGAAGAACGGTGCAAAACCCTTATGGAACGGGTATGCTTTTACGACATCCGGGAAGGATGCTTTTGTTCCATCTTTTTGAATATAAACCTGTTTGTCATTATCAACACATAGGATGTAACCATCTTCGAACAAAAGATTTGAATATGCTATCTTCAGATTTGGTATCGCCGTGAACTTACCTCTTTCATCAATAAAGCCTTTTAAGACAGGTTGATCTAAAGCTTGGACCGTCGCAACACCATCACTAAAAGGAAGAATGATATCATATGTGGAATACAGACGTTTTCCTTCCATATCCCAGATCATTGACTCCCCATTCGACTGTCCTTGAATAAGGCTGTCATCCACTTTAACAAATAAAGTATCGTTGTCGGGAGATATCACCCACTTCGGCAATTGGGCTTGACTTAATAACGAAAGGGAAATACCGATTAAGAGTGTTATTATTTTTTTCATTGTTATGATGTTATGTTATTTACTCATGAAGTGCGGCAAGATTGCGCTGAATTTTGTCTGTAAGAGCCTCATCAACACCTCTTTGAGACCAGTCAAGAGCCTGCTTCAGAAGAATCTCAGCCCTTTCCAGATCCTGTTGAAACACATTGTTTTGATTAACATAGTAACAGGCTAATCTGTATAAAGCATTTGCATTTATTTCCGGATAATTCGGATCTCCGATCTCTTCTATCCTTGTGAATATGCCCATTGCCTTTATGCTGATTTGTTTTTCTTTGGGCAGATATTCCTGTTCTGATTTCTTGGGAAAATATTCTATATTGAGTAGATTTTTACGTGAAATCGAAGCACTGTCTTCATACCAGCCATATGTATATCCCTGTTCATAGAGAGCCGGAACGTATCCTTTTGCGCTCAATGTGTCAAGAATCAACATTCCTTGCATGAGTTCGGATGCATTATTTGAATTAACCAATCTCATGGCGTTATCAAACATTATCTCATTTGAAGGTTGCACAATTGAAACAACAGAGTCTTCTTTCTCAGGCAAGAATATAATTAATAGAGCAAAAATTATGGCAAATAATACTCCTCCCCCCACATAAAATGGTTTCTTATTCTTTAAAGGATAAGTTTTATTATATGCCGCTTTATTTATCAAAGATGCATATGGTCTTTGTGATATATCAGCCGACAAGCAGTCATAAATAAGTTTCTTTATGTCCGATGGGATGTTTTCATTAATAGGAGGACATCCGGTGTTATTACTCAATTGCTCAGTTCCACCATTTTCTCCAAAGGGCACCCTTCCGGTTATTAACTCATACAGTGTAGCTCCAAAGGACCAAATATCACTTTCCGGAATAGATTCGTAATCTTCTTTAAATCGCTCAGGAGCCATATACGCCATTGTCCCACTTTGATTATCATCATATCCATCGCGATTATTACCTCTATGGGAACTAATTCCGAAATCTGTTATTGCATAGTTGTTATTGTCATCTATCAGAACATTGGCGGGTTTTATATCATGGTGTATAATCGGGGGATTTAAGGCATGAAGATATGCAAGTCCGGAAGAAACATCGGAAATATACCTCCACAATTCATTCTTGTCTGTTATTTTCCCTTGCAATCTCTCGGATGAGCCATACCGGCAGTATGGCAATACAAGGAAAGGAATGCCCTCGTATATCGAAAAGTTTATCGGTTGTACGAGGTTTGTATGATGGCAGTTGAATACAATCTTGAATTCTTCACGAAAACGTTGCTCTCCTAAATCCATTGCATTTTTAGGCCTATATATCTTGATGGCAACTTTTATGCCGGTTTCTTCCAAAGACTTAACGTTATCCGATTCAACATCAAACACTTCATCTATAGTGTTTGTGTCCATCGCGAGCCAAACGTCAGCCGTACCGCCATCGGAACTTAAAGGACGCAACAGTTTATATCGTCCATCGAATAATTCACCACTTTCAGCTATGCTGTTAATATCCTTCATTAGTAATATAATCACCCCGACTCTTTAGTTTTGAAAGAGTCAGGGCGAAATTAATTAGTTGGCCAGATTTACGAATGTCAAAGTTAATCCGGGAATATCCCAAGCAACTGCGAGTGCTGCATGTTCCCTCTTATCGGAATCCATATACGCCTCATATGTGTCTGTCGTTAGACCCACATAGGGCATATAAGTCTCATCAAGTTCCTCCGCAACCGCACTTGCATCTACCGTTTTATTGTAAGTGATTAAAACTTTTTTAGGCAAGCCTGTGCTTTCGTCAAATGAAACGGCAATCATATCAATGGCAGTGGTCGGATTGAAATATGCAATTATTGAGCTCGTTGAGTAGTCAGGATTTCGTCTTAACACCTATTTAACCTTTGTATGATTTACGCCTATACATGTTGCACAATCATAAGGAATAACAGGTTTTTCAACATTAACCTCAAAATATCCTGCGCCTTTGGCTGTATTCACATTTATATATGTTCGGCCATACTCTACAGCTGTTATTTCTCCTGTTTCTGTATTAACAGTGGCGATTTGTGTGGCATTTGAAGAATAGCCAAGAACATCATAGCCAAAAGTCAGGTTTGAATATTCCGGGGTTGATTTCTCTCCCGGCTCGAGTGTAACTGCTCCTAAAAGACGATGCCCGGTGTATTTGCCAACTGATTGATTGTCAGTAAAGCACTGATATGTCCATATAAAATCATTGATTTCCTCAGTCACCCACTTTTGGTTGTACGTCCTATTATACATGGTAGTAACAGAAAACGCACAGTCGTTATCTGTAAGTGTATAATAACCACTGGCAGTTTCTATGGTGTTGTAAGAGTATGCATTGGCCCATTTCACATCAACAAATCCGTCAGCAACGAAAGTCGTAGTTTGCCATTCTTTTTCAGAAGGTTTGTCATAGATCCAAGTCCCCACAACAAGTTCTGCAATTGTTTTTGGCGCAGGAGAAACCTCAACTTTAACTGCAGCAGTACCACCTTGTGTTTTGAAAGTCATATACGTTTCACCGACTTTCAAACCGCTTAGTTCACCAGTCGAGGAAACAGAGGCAACAGACTCATCAAGTATGTTGAGATCTGAGACATTGTCCGTGCCACATATAGACTTAAAGTTAATGTCACCGGTTCCATTGACTTCAACTGTTGTTGTAGATAATATACGATAAATCGATGAATTACCAAGATACAAGTTGTCATTGTACAGTTTAAGTGAAAGTTCAAAGGTCTGTACTTTTTCGACCACCCAATCTATATATACAGGAAGCTGACCATCTCCATAGTCAAAATTTCCGGTTACAGATGCTTTGTCCTCGTTAATCCAGTAGAATCCTGTACCTGACTGAAGCTTATTGTTCTCTAACGTTGTCGTATTGATGCGGGACGTTTCTGTGAATTCGTATGTCGCCCACTCGCTGGCGGTTGACGAACCGAGCAGCCAATTGCCAATTATGTTTTCGGCAACATTGAGTTTCTCTGGCTTAGCCTCGCCTGCATCGTCCTTGCAACCCGTGAACACGAGGTTGCACACAACAAGCATCATTGCCAGAACAGGGATTTTTTTCAGTTCCATGCGTTCTTTTTGATTTTTAATGAGTTTGTTTATTTGGTTTTAAATTGCTTTAATATCTGAATGTATAACCGACAGTAACCATTAACATATTATTGCGTTGGGAATAACCAGTCATAAGGTCTGACGCATGTTGAAAAACTTTCCATCTGTCACCATCCCAATATTTCTTATTGGCCATATTGGTTATCATTTGTTTATATGAAATATTCAGGCTGATTCCCATATATTCATATCCAACACCAAATCCAAGGCCAAAATTAAATCTGTTAAATGGAGCGCTATCGAATTTTTCAGTTGTTGAGGTTTCGTCGTTACTACCATCCGATGTCATCACACGAAGGTCCGCTGATTTGGAATACAAATCAAATTTACCATCATAATTTAGATGACTTGATGTTATACAATTGTCGTATCTTTCTTCGGTGTATTTTCC
>CAMWNB010000060.1 GCA_947175495.1 uncultured Porphyromonadaceae bacterium
AAGGGGAGCCCAAAGACAAAGACTTGGATGAAAAAACAAAGTGTCGTTGGACCAGTCATACGTTCCACAGGTATTCTCACCAAAATAAGAATAATTTATCGTCATCAGGGATGGAGCTATATAAATAACAAGAGTTGTTCTATGAATCGGAATTAATTCATCAGTTTCATATGTGTACACAGTGCGGAGCCGTCTTATGGCGGCGTTCCGATTGTACGATGCGCAACCATATAGAATCAGCGTCAGTAAGATGCCGATAAGTATATAAATAAGTCTTTTCATAGTGATTATTTTATTCCTTGTGGTGTGTATGTATTTCCTTGCCATCTAAAACTGCATTGGTTACGTTCTGCAAAATCCAATAAGCCTTCTTCGCTTTTGAAAGGATGCAGCCAAGCATTATCGGAAAAACATACATAGATAAAGTCAATTTTTAAAATGCAGTAATTTATAACCCACAACGGTTGTGTCATACGGTGTTTTCCTATTCTCAAATCCGAATCCCGGAAAGCTATCATTTAATTGTTTGTAGTAAGCGGAATAATCTGAGATTTCTTTTAGCCCTGTTTCTCGAATGAGATATTTGCGCACCACACTGTCGAGCATCACTTTATAATCATTGCGAAGCACGGCAAAATACTTATTTTGCCTACAATACACTTTCACTAAAGGCCGTAGAATCAGAGTGTCGGCAAATGTTTCCCAATAGCCGCTTGTTGTCTCCCAACCGGGCGTATATTCTTCAAAAGTCCCTGATGTGTCGTATGTGTGATCGCGCGCAATAATTAAGAACGAGGTATACTGCAGGCCGATATTCTCGTAGACGGATATGTGTTTTTCCGCTATAGAATGATAATATTTCAGTGTTTTGCTACGCGAAAGGCTTGTGCAGCCGCATATAATGCAGCATAAGACCACGCAAAAAGCAATAATCGGCAGATGTCTCATTCCTGCTCTTGAGGCTTGTAAGTTTTTCCTTTCCATCTGAATGCTGATCCTGTATTATTTGATAGATTTTGCATAAGGTATTCATCGTAAATCTCACCTTGTATTAATCCGCGAGATTCCTTGGGCAAGATATTGTAGTTAGGAGGTAATTGTCTTGAATATGAAGTTGCTCTAAAGAGAGATTCTCGAGTATACGCATCTAATTCATCTGTCTGATCATAGAATGGGAGGGGTCGGGCACGGTCATGAGAATCATGGACGCGCAGAAACGGCGCGCATCGAAATTGTAGTCGGCGAGGGCGGTGGAGGAGAGGCGGGGCATGCGCGCAGAGATTGGTTTCTGCGCAAAGATACGATTTAACGGGAAATAGAACAAAAAACTGGCACGAAATTTGCCATGTGTGAAACCAAAGAGGAGGCTGTGTTGTTAAAAAATTAGTAAGTAAAACAGTTTCAACATCATCATATATGAATTTCAACAATTTCACAATCAAGGCACAGGAAGCCATCCAGAAAGCCGTGGAAATCACGCGCGGGAGCGGCTCCCAGGCCATTGAGCCGGTGCATCTGCTGAAAGGCGTGGTGGAGGAAGGCGACTCGCTCGTCAACTTCATCTTTCAGAAAATCGGCGCTAACCCGGCCACACTCTCCGCGGGCATTGAGCGTGAGATCAACGCGCAGCCCAAGGTGAGCGGCGGCGAGCCCTATCTCAGCCGCACGTCGAACGATGTGCTGCAGAAGGCACTTGACGTGGCCAAGAAGATGGGCGACCAGTATGTGACGCTGGAGGCCATGCTTACGGCTATCTTCGAGGTGTCGTCGCCCGCGTCGACGCTGCTGAAGGACGCCGGCCTCAGCTCCAAGGAACTGGCTGCGGCCATCGAGGAGCTGCGCAAGGGGCGCAAGGCCACCGACCAGAGCGCAGAGGACACCTACAACGCGCTGTCGAAGTATGCCATCAACCTCAACGAGCGCGCCCGCCAGGGCAAGCTCGACCCTGTGATCGGCCGTGATGAGGAAATCCGCCGCGTGCTGCAGATTCTGAGCCGCCGCACCAAGAACAACCCTATGCTCATCGGCGAGCCCGGCACGGGCAAGACGGCCATAGCCGAAGGTCTGGCCCACCGCATCGTGCGCGGCGACGTGCCCGAGAATCTGCGTTCCAAGCAGATCTACTCGCTGGACATGGGCGCGCTCGTGGCCGGCGCGAAGTACAAGGGCGAGTTTGAGGAACGTCTGAAGGCTATTGTGAACGAGGTGCAGTCGGCCGACGGCGAGATAATTCTCTTCATCGACGAGATACACACCCTCGTGGGCGCCGGCAAGGGCGAGGGCGCGATGGACGCCGCCAACATCCTGAAGCCGGCTCTGGCGCGCGGCGAGCTGCGCAGCATAGGCGCAACGACTCTCGACGAGTACCAGAAATATTTCGAAAAGGACAAGGCCCTGGAACGACGCTTCCAGAAAGTGATGGTCAACGAGCCCGACGAGGCCAGCGCCATCGCCATCCTGCGCGGCCTCAAGGAGCGCTACGAGAACCACCACCATGTGCGCATCCGCGACGAGGCCATCATCGCGGCCGTGCAGCTGAGCGAGCGCTACATCACCGACCGATTCCTGCCCGACAAGGCAATCGACCTTGTGGACGAGGCCGCCGCCAAGCTGAAACTGGAAATCGACTCCGTGCCCCAGGCGCTCGACGATATCACGCGCCGCATAGCGCAGAAGGAAATCGAGCGCGAGGCCATCAAGCGCGAGGGCGACAAGGCCCACGTGGCTGAAATCGAGAAGGAACTCGCCCAGATGCGCGAGGAGGAGAAAGAGTACGCCGCCAAATGGAAGACGGAAAAAGACCTCATCGACCGCATACAGCAGAACAAGGTGGACATCGAGCAGCTGAACTTCGAGGCCACCAAGGCCGAACGCGAAGGCGACTACGCCCGCGTGGCCGAGATACGCTACTCCACCCTCAAGGGCAAGGAGGAGGAGAACAAGCAGATTCAGGAACAACTGCGCGCCATGCAGGGCGAGAAGGCCCTCATCAAGGAGGAGGTGGACGCCGAGGACATCGCCGACGTGGTGAGCCGCTGGACGGGCATCCCCGTGAACAAGATGGTGCAGAGCGAGAAAGAGAAGCTGCTGCACCTCGAGGCCGAACTGCACAGCCGCGTTGTGGGACAGGACGAGGCCATCCAGGCCATCGCCGACGCCGTGCGCCGTTCGCGCGCGGGCCTCAACGACCCCAAACGCCCCATCGGCTCTTTCATTTTCCTCGGCACGACGGGCGTGGGCAAGACGGAGCTGGCGAAGGCTCTGGCCGAATACCTCTTCGACGACGAGAACATGATGACGCGCATAGACATGAGCGAGTATCAGGAGAAGCACGCCGTGAGCCGCCTCGTGGGCGCGCCTCCGGGATATGTGGGCTACGACGAAGGCGGCCAGCTGACCGAGGCCGTGCGCCGCAAGCCCTACAGCGTGGTGCTCTTCGACGAAATCGAGAAGGCTCATCCCGACGTGTTCAACATCCTGCTGCAGGTGCTTGACGACGGCCACCTTACCGACAACAAGGGCCGCAACGTCAATTTCAAGAATACCATCATCATCATGACTTCCAACATGGGGTCGGCTCTCATCCGCGACAACTTTGCCAAGATGACCGACGAGAACCACGACAAGGTGGTGGAGGACACGAAGATGCAGGTGCTCGACATGCTGAAGCAGACGATAAGGCCCGAGTTTCTCAACCGCATAGACGAGATAATCATGTTCACGCCGCTGAACCGCGTGGAGATAGAGGAAATAGTGGGTCTGCAGATCAAGGGTGTGCAGCGCATGCTGGAACACAGCAGCGGCATCCGTCTGGAGGTGACTCCCGCGGCGCTGAGTTTCCTTGCCGACGAGGGCTACGACCCGGAATTCGGCGCTCGCCCCGTCAAGCGTGTGATCCACCGCAAGGTGCTCAACCGCCTGTCGAAGGACATCCTGGCGCAGAAGGTGGACCGCACCCGCCCCATCATCATCGATGTGACGGCCGACGGCCAGGACATCGAGTTCAAGAACTAAGTGCCCTCTACAAAAAATAGCCGGCCGCTCCCGAAAGGAGAACGGCCAGCTATTTTTGTGCCGGATGAGGTCAGAAATCGAAGATTTCAAAGGTGAGGGTGGCTATTGCCTCGACTTCCTGCCTGAGAGAAGATGTGGCGGCTGCATGGCTGTCGAAGGCCGCGCGGTCGCGGAAGGTGGCGCTGATGATGTGGCGGTCGTCGAACACGATGCTCTCGAAGGCGTCGTAGTCGACCACGCCGGGCTCGCGCAGGCTCACTTCGCAGAGACGTGTGAGAAGGTCGTGGAGACGCGGATGGTCGGAGCTGTCGCGCAGCTGAATGTTGGAATTGAGTCGTATCATAAGTTCAGATTTTGGTTCTGATGATACAACCTTCCCGCGCTGCCAAAAGTTCAGATTTCCGAGGGAATCAGCGGGCGAGGATGAGGGCGGAGACGGGGGCTACGGTGAGGCGGCCGCCGCGCGTGGTGCCGAGTCCGGAGGCGCTGATGCGGCCGTCTTCGGCTATCACAGTCCAGTCGCCCCGGGGAATCTTCACCTCGGCGGGGGCATCGGAACCGTTGAATACGAGCTTTATTTCGGCCCATTGGTCGCCGTTGGCGTGGTTGCGGATGGAGTAGCTGATGAGGTTGGGCTGTGTGGTCTTGTCGAACACGATGTTGCGTGCCACGTCGGCGGCGTCGGTCATGCGGAATGCGGGGTGTGCCTTGCGCAGGGCGATGAGCTCGCGGTAGTAGTCGAACTGCTCGCGGTTAGTGTGTTTGAGGCTCCAGTCGATGGCGTTGATGCTGTCGGGCGACTTGTAGGAGTTGTGGACGCCTTTTTTGTCGCGGAAGATTTCTTCGCCGCTCCACATGAAGGGCGTTCCCTGCGAGGTGAAGACGATGGTCTGGGCCAGACGGGCGGCGCGCATGCGCTCGGCGGGTGTGCTCCCGGGCATGGAGGCAGCAAGTTTGTCGGTGAGCATGAGGTCGTCGTGGCATGACACATAGTTGATGATCTGCGTGGGCGCGGATGCGTAGGCGAACTTGGAGTTGTTGCCTTTGGAGTAGTCGACCTGGGGATGGTCTGTAGAGGCGACGATGCCTATTTTCACTGTTTCCTCGTTGCCGGGCTTGCCTGTGGCGAAGCCGCGGTCGGCGGCGTCGCTATAGTGGCCTTTTACGGCGTCGCGGATGTCGTCGGAGAATACGGCGATGCCGTGCATGCGGGCGACGTTCTCCTTGAGAGCGCGCTGCTCGGCGGGGAGGGGCGATGCGCCTGCAGTCCATCCTTCGCCGTAGACGAAGATGGACGGGTTGACGGTCTTGAGCGCGGCGGCCACGCGGTCCATGGTGGCTGTGTCGTGGATGGCCATCAGGTCGAAGCGGAAGCCGTCGATGTGGTACTCCTTGGCCCAGTATTTCACGGAGTTGACGATGAAGTCGCTCATCTGGCGGCGGTCGGAGGCTGTCTCGTTGCCGCATCCGCTGGCGTCGCTGTAGCTGCCGTCGTCGTTGTGTCGGTAATAGTAGCCGGGGGCGGTGAGGGAGAAGTTGGAACCGTCGTTCTCGGCGGTGTGGTTGTAGACCACGTCCATGACGACGCCTATGCCTGCGTCGTGGAGTGCCTTGATCATTTCTTTCATCTCGCGCACGCGGGCGGCGGGGTCGGCGGGGTCGGTGCTGTAGGAGCCCTCCGGGGCGTTGTAGTTCTGCGGGTCGTAGCCCCAGTTGTAGGTGTTGGCGGGCAGATTGGCCTCGTCGACGCTGTTGTAGTCGTAGCTCGGGAGGATGTGGACATGGGTGACGCCCAGTTCCTTGAGGTGGTCTATGCCGGTGGCTTCGCCGTCGGGCGTGTGTGTGCCGTGCTCGGTGAGGGCCAGGAATTTGCCTTTGTGGACGATGCCGCTTGTGGGGTGCATGCTCATGTCGCGGTGGTGCATCTCGTAGATGACGGCGTCGGTGATGTTTTTAAGTTCGGGGCCGCGGTCGGTGTCCCAGCCTGCGGGATCGGTGGCGGCGAAGTCGATGATGGCCGCGCGGTGTCCGTTGGTGCCGACTGCCTTGGCCCACACGCCCGGGGTTTCGGGCAGCCATGCTCCGTCGTGTCGGATGCGGAAGGTGTAGAACTTGCCGTAGAGCTGTGCGGGCACTGATGCGCGCCATGTGCCGCTGTCGCCGCGGGTCATGGCGAGGGTGTCGTCGGGAGCGCTGTTGCGGTCGGTGGGATAGAGGAGCACCTGGGCTGCCTGCGCTTCGGGCGACCAGAGGGTGAAGTGTGTGCCGGATGCGTCGACACGCAGTTCGAGGTCGTCGCCGTCGTAGGTCGGCCATGAGTTGAAGCGCGCGTCGGTAGAGGCGGCAAATGCGGCCGTGGCGGCAAGTGCGCCGATGCAGGCCGTGATGAGTGGGTGTTTCATGATGCAGGTTGAAGTATGATATAATCGATATAATCCGGAAATCAGAGCCGGTCGGTGCGCTCGCCGGCCTTGAAGTCGGTGAGCTTGTGCTCGAGTTCGGTGCTGCTGAGGCGTGTCTCGAGTTTGCCTCGATGGGCTACGGAGATGTAGCCGGTTTCTTCGCTGACTACGATGGCTACGGCATCGGTGGCCTGGGCAATGCCGAGCGCTGAGCGGTGGCGCAGGCCCAGGGATCGGGGCACGTCGCTGTCGTGGCTGACAGGCAGGATGCAGCCTGCTGCCTCGATGCGGTGGCGGGCTATGATCATGGCGCCGTCGTGGAGCGGAGAGTTCTTGAAGAAGATGTTTTCGATGAGGCGCGTGTTGATGCATGCGTCGATGCGGTCGCCTGTCTTGGCGTAGGCATCGAGCGGCATGGAGCCTTCGACGACGATGAGGGCTCCGGTCTTGCTTTTGGCCATGCTCATGCAGGCGTAGACGACGGCCATGACGCGGCGGTGTGCCTCGGCTTCCTCGCCGCTTCCGGCGGTATCGTGGTGGAAGATTTTGCGGAGGAATTTCCAGTCGCGGTGGCTGCCGAGCTCGACCAGGAAGCGTTTTATCTGGTCCTGGAATAGGATGACAAGGATGAGCAGGCCTATGCTCATGAATTTGTCGAGGATGGTGCCTGTCAGGCGCATGTCGAGAATTTCGGATGCGATGGCCCACACGACGATGAACGACATGACGCCGTAGAAGATGTTGAGCGTGCCGCTCTCTTTCATAAGGCGGTAGATGTAGTAGAGCAGAAGCGCTACTATCACTATGTCGAAGATGTCTTTTATTCCGAAGTCGAGCATGGTGTCAGCAGGCATTTAAGGCATTGAAAATCTTCACGGCCTGCACTGCGGGGGCGACGTCGTGGACGCGCAGCAGGGCGGCTCCGCGCTCGAGTGCGAGCATGTTGAGGCCCGTTGTGGCGGGGAGCGCGTCGGCGGCAGGGATGTCGAGCAGGCGTGTGAGCATGGACTTTCGGGAGACGCCTACGAGCACCGGGCGGCGCAGTGCCGAGCATAGCGCGGGGAGCCCGCGCATGAGGCGATAGTTCTGTTCGAGCGTTTTGGCGAAGCCGAACCCTGGGTCGACAATGATGTCGGCGACGCCGGCCTGTGTGAGCTTGTCGAGGGGCGCTGCCAGTTCGGCTATGACGTCGGCGGTGACGTCGGCGTAGTCGCAGTGCTGCTGCATGTCGGCCGGTGTGCCGCGCATGTGCATCAGCACATAGGGCACGCGCAGGGCGGCTATGGTGGCGAACATGTCGGGGTCGAGCGCGCCTGCGGAAATGTCGTTGACGATGTCGGCCAGACCGCTCTCCACGGCCCGGCGTGCGACATCGGCACGATAGGTGTCGACGCTCACCGGCAGCCCGGGGGCCTCGCGGCGCACGGCGCGGAGGGCGGGCTCGAGGCGGGCCCACTCCTCGGCGGCGTCGGGGGCTACTGAGCCGGGACGCGTGGAGCATGCGCCTACGTCGAGGATGTCGGCGCCTTCGGCTGCCATGCGCGCGGCGACGGCTGCGGCCGCCTCTTCCCCGGCCACACGGGAGGCGGCATGGAAGGAGTCGGGGGTGGCGTTGATGATACCCATCACTGCCGGTCGGTCGTAGCGCAGGAGGCGTCCGTGGATGTTGAGCGTGAACATGGCGGAGAGATGTCGGGGAATCAGCGGTTGGCGCGTTTGCGCTCGAGCTCGTCGAGGATGATTTTGCGCAGGCGCAGATGGTGGGGCGTCACTTCGACGTATTCGTCTTCTTTGATGTACTCGAGCGACTCCTCGAGGCTGAACACGACGGGGGGGACGATGCGGGCTTTGTCGTCGGCGCCGCTGGCTCGCATGTTGGTGAGTTTCTTGCTCTTGGTGACGTTGACCACGATGTCGTTGTCCTTGGCGTTCTCGCCTACGACCTGTCCGGCGTAGACTTCTTCCTGCGGGAAGATGAAGAAGCGGCCGCGGTCCTGCAGCTTGTCGATGGCGTAGGCGTAGGCGGTGCCGGCTTCCATGGCGATGAGCGAGCCGTTGGTGCGGCGCTCGATGTCGCCTTTCCAGGGCTGATACTCGAGGAAGCGGTGGGCCATGATGGCCTCGCCTGCCGAGGCTGTGAGGACGTTGTTGCGCAGGCCGATGATGCCTCGCGAGGGGATGTGGAACTCGATGTGGACGCGGTCGCCCTGGGCTGTCATGCTGACCATGTCGCCCTTTCGGCGTGTCACCATGTCGATGATTTTGGATGAGTATTCCTCGGTGACGTTGATTGTGAGCAGTTCGACGGGCTCGCACTTCACGCCGTCGATTTCCTTGAGGATGACCTGCGGCTGGCCCACCTGGAGTTCGTAGCCCTCGCGGCGCATGGTCTCGATGAGCACGGAGAGGTGGAGCACACCACGGCCCGAGACGGTCCAGACGTCCTCGTGGTCGGCCTTGCTGACGCGCAGCGCGAGGTTGCGGTCGAGCTCGCGGGTGAGGCGGTCGCCGATGTGGCGGGAGGTCACAAATTTGCCGTCGCGTCCGAAGAAGGGGCTGTCGTTGATGGTGAATGTCATGGACATGGTGGGCTCGTCGATGGCGATGCGCGGAAGGGCCTCGGGGTTGGCTGCGTCGGCCACGGTGTCGCCGATTTCGAAGCCTTCGATGCCTACGAGGGCGCAGATGTCGCCGCTGCTCACGCTTTCGACGCGCTTGCGTCCCATGCCCTCGAAGGTGTGAAGTTCCTTGATGCGCTGCTTCACGACGCTGCCGTCGCGCTTGCACAGGGCTATGTCCTGGCCCTCGCGCAGGGTGCCGCGGTGGACGCGGCCGATGGCGATGCGTCCGACGTAGCTGGAGAAGTCGAGGGATGTGATGAGCATCTGCGAGTCGCCTTCAAGCACTTCGGGCTCGGGGATGTGCTCGATGATGGCGTCGAGCAGGGGAAGGATGTTGTCGGTGGGATTGTCGTGCGATGTGCTCATCCAGCCGTTCTTGGCCGATCCGAAGAGCGTGGGGAAGTTGAGCTGGTCCTCGGTGGCGTCGAGGCTGAACATGAGGTCGAACACCATTTCCTGCACTTCTTCGGGGCGGCAGTTGGGCTTGTCGACCTTGTTGACCACCACTACGGGCTTGAGGCCGATCTGGATGGCTTTCTGGAGCACGAAACGTGTCTGGGGCATGGGGCCTTCGAAGGCGTCGACGAGCAGGAGGCATCCGTCGGCCATGTTGAGCACGCGCTCCACCTCGCCGCCGAAGTCGGCGTGTCCCGGGGTGTCTATGATGTTGATTTTGTAGTCTTTGTAGTTGATTGATACGTTTTTGGAGAGGATAGTTATGCCACGTTCGCGCTCAAGGTCGTTGTTGTCGAGAATAAGTTCGCCGGCGTTCTGGTTCTCACGAAAGAGGTGGCCGGCCAGCAGCATTTTGTCGACGAGGGTTGTCTTGCCGTGGTCGACGTGCGCGATAATGGCTATGTTCCTGATTTTCTGCATACGCTATTGGATTATCTTTCAATGTGCAAATTTACGCATTTCACGGCAAATAAACAAAATCGCCCCCGCTAAAAATAGCGGGGGCGATGGAAGGGTTAAATTGCTGTGAAGCGTATTATTCGGCGTCCTGGCCGGCTACACCCCACTGCTCGCGTGCGAGGCGGCAGTAGTTGTTGTAGCGCCACTGGGCGTTGGCCTTTGCTGCGGCGAAGAGCTCGGCGGCCTCGGCGGGATAGGTCTTCTGCACGGAAGCGTAGCGCACCTCGCCTTTGAGGAAGTCGTCGAACTTGTCCCAGTCGGGAGCCTTGCTGTCGAGGGTGAAGGGGTTCTTGCCTTCTTCCTCGAGCGCTGGATTGTAGCGCCAGAGGTGCCAGTAGCCGCATGCTACGGCCTTCTCTTCTTCGGCCTGGCTGTGGCCCATGCCGGCTTTCAGACCGTGGGCGATACAAGGAGCGTAGGCGATGATGAGCGAGGGACCGTCGTAGGCCTCGGCCTCGCGGATGGCCTTGAGGGTCTGGGCCTGGTCGGCGCCCATGGCGATCTGTGCAACGTAGACGTAGCCGTAGGTGGATGCGATGAGACCGAGGTCTTTTTTGCGCACGCGCTTGCCGGCTGCGGCAAACTTGGCGATGGCGCCCATGGGAGTGGACTTGGAGGCCTGGCCGCCGGTGTTGGAGTAAACCTCGGTGTCGACAACGAGCACGTTGACGTTCTTGCCGGATGCGAGCACATGGTCAAGACCGCCGAAGCCGATGTCGTAGGCGGCGCCGTCGCCGGCGATGATCC
>CAMWNB010000061.1 GCA_947175495.1 uncultured Porphyromonadaceae bacterium
ACCCAAAATTCACAGACTCTGATATGAAACCATCCTACATCTTCCTCGCCGAAGGATTCGAAGAAATCGAGGCCCTCACCGTCGTCGACGTCCTCCGTCGCGCCGGCATCGACATCCGCACAGTCAGCATCACCCCCCTCCGCAACGTGCGCGGCGCCCATGGCATTGAAGTCGTCGTCGACGACATATTCGCCGAAGCGGAGCTCAGCGGCGCCGAGTGGCTCATCTGTCCCGGCGGCCTCCCCGGATCCACCAACCTTGCCGACTTCGCTCCCCTCTGCGACGCCCTCAAGGCCCACCGCCGCGGCATCGCCGCCATCTGCGCCGCTCCCGCGGTAGTGCTCGCCCCCCTCGGCCTCGTCGACGGCCGCGAGTGCACGTGCTACCCCGGTTTCGAGGACGCCTGCTCCCTCGCCGGAGGCAAAGTGCAGCCGGGCGCACGCGTAGTGGCCCTCGACGGCTTCATCACCGCCGCAGGCCCCTCCACGGCCACACAGTTTGCCCTCGCCATCGTGGCGCAGACACTCGGCGACGACGCAGCCCGCGAAGTGGCCGCAGGCATGCTCACCACCTACGACAAGTAAACAAACACACACAGGGGCTCCGCCCGGCGAAAAGGAACAAGTTCCCTCACCGGCAGCGGAGCCCCTGATGTCACGCGTTTAAGAGCCCGTTTCCAGCTTTAACAAATATTGCAGAATGGGCTCTAAAGGCCGTCCGCAGCGTCGCGCACCGCGAGATACATCCGCCGGTCGGCCTCAGTCAGTTCCACATGGCGGCGCGCCATCATGCGCGTCGCCGTGTCGAAAAACTCGTTCATTGGCACATCGGTGAAGCCCGACGCATTGCCCATGCTGAACGACGCGATAAACGTGCGCGGCAGTCCCGGGCCGAACACGTTGCATCCCACGCCCACCACCGTGGCCGTGTTGAACATAGTGTTGATGCCCGCCTTGCTGTGGTCGCCCATGATCAGCCCGCAGAACTGCAGCTTAGTGCGTTCAAAGCGGCGCATCGGGTAGTTCCACAGTCTTATCAGGTCGTATGTGTTCTTAAGGTTCGACGCCACGCAGCCGGCGCCGAGGTTGCACCATGCACCCACAACGGCATTGCCGAGGAAGCCGTCGTGAGCCTTGTTGCTGTAGCTGTGAAGCACAGCGTTGTTCAGCTCGCCGCCCACCTTGCACCATGGGCCCACCGTCGTGTCCGGATATATCTTCGTGCCCATGTTCAGCGTAGCGTGCTCGCACAGCGCGAACGGGCCGCGCACCAGCGAACCCTCCATCACCGTCGCGTCGCGGCCGATGTAGATAGGACCCGTCGTCGTGTTCAGAACGCAGCATTCCAGACTTGCGCCCTCCTCCACAAACACCTTGGAGCGGTCGCCGATCACCTGCACCGTCGCGCTCAGCTCCTGCGAGCGACGGCCGGCCGTCAGCGCCTCGAAGTCGCTGCGCAACACCTCGCCGTTGTGCATGAAGATGTGATAAAGCCTGTCCACCGTCACCGGCTCCGACGCCGTGTAGTCCAGCCGCTCCGTCGCGTTGCCGCGACGCGCAATCAGCACATTGTTGTAGTACAGGCCCTCTCCCTCGCCAAGCGCCGCCACGGCGCGCGCCAGCTGTTCGTCGGGCACCACGTTGCCCGCCACATACAGAGAGTCGGGGCGCGCGTGACACGGGAACAGCTCGCTCAGGTAAGGCTCCGTCTGCCACGAATACTCACCCGGAAGCAGCCGTTGCCACTTCTCGGCTATCGTAGTGATGCCGATGCGCAGGTCGCCGATAGGGCGCGTGTACGTCAGCGGCAGCAGATTGTCGCGGGTAGGGTGGGGGTCAAAGATTATTACATTCATAGGTTTGGGGAATAAAGTAAATAAAGTGATGATAGAAAAAGCGTTTGACACCGCAAAATTACACAAAATTACCAACTCGGACAAATTCATGTGAAAAAACCTTCACCCGTCTGAACCTTGCGTTCGCCCGTGCGTTACCCTATTGCAGCCAAGGAAACAACGCAGGGCTGCACGCACACATTGAAACTCTCTCTAAACCCATTAAATATGGCAAACAAGACTTATTCGCCGGTGGTTCAGGAACTCATCGACATGATTGCAAAAAACGGTTGGGAAGACAAATTCCGCAAAGCCCTCGACCACGTCCACAGTCTCAACGTGGTCGAATATGAAAACATCAAGACCCTCGACGACTACTACGACTGGTGCGAGAGCAATCTCCACTGGGTGCCCAAGGAAGACCCCGAAGGCGATGTCGTCTATCAGCACGTCACCATGTTCTACTTTCTCCTCGACCAGAGCCCCGTCAAGGAGTTGCAGACACCCATCATCCCATCCCGGCTGAAAGACAACGCGATGCCGCCGCTCACCCCCCTCTCGGCCTGGATGCGTAAGTTCGTTATCTCCCTCGGCCAGTGGATGGACACCCCCGAATCCCTCACCGACGACGCCGTAAAAAGCTACTACGACTCGCCGCGCTACAACATGAGCGACTACGACATGCCCAAAGGCGGATGGAAGACCTTCAACCAGTTCTTCGCGCGCAACGTCAAGCCCGGCTACCGTCCCATAGCTGCCGTCACCGACGACCACGTCATCGTTTCGCCCGCCGACTCCACCAACGACGGACAGTGGGAGGTCAACGCCGACTCCCGCGTCAATATCAAAGGCCTCCAGTGGAGCATTGAAGAACTCCTCGAAGGCTCCGACTATAAGGACGACTTCGCCGGCGGCATCTGGATTCACCAGTTCCTCAACACCACCGACTACCACCGCCAGCACGCACCCGTAGGCGGCAAAGTCATCGAAGCGCGCGTCCTCCAGGGCGCCACGTGGCTCGGCGTAGAGGCCGTGCCCATAGAGGGCGACACCGCAGGCCGGCGCCACATCGTCCGCCGCAAGCTCAACGCACTCGACGAAGCAGGCTACCAGTTCCTGCAGACACGCGGCCTCATCGTCATACAGTCCAAGATCGGCAAAGTCGCCATCCTCCCCATGGGCATGGCACAGGTATCCTCAATCGTCGTCACTGCCGAAAAAGGCGTCACCCTCCGCAAAGGCGAGGAAATAAGCTACTTCCAGTTCGGCGGCTCCGACATCGTCATGCTCTTCCAGCGCGACTCCAACGTCAGCATCACCGCCCAGCCGGGCGTACACTACAAGGTGGGCACACGCATCGCCCGCGCCTATCCCGCCGGCGAATAACGCCCCGCTTTCACACGCCCCCGAGCGATGAAAGCAACGCAAAAAGACAAAAGCGACACAAGAAACAAAAGCCACCCTTCTGTTCCTTATCTCGCTTTTGTCATTTTGTCCCGTCAACAATCGTAATCACCCCTGAAAACTCGGCACAGCAATGAGCAATCGACCCGCAGCGCCCGCCGAGCCGGCCACCACACCCTCCGGACGCAAAAAAATCGTTTCAACCGCCAAAGGCACACTCACCATGGCCGCCATGGCCATCCTCATCACCACCTCCATTCTCAGTCTCCGAGGGCTGCCCTCCGAGGCAAAGTACGGCGTACAGTCCATCTTCTACTACATCTTCGCAGCCATCGTGTTCCTGCTCCCGTTCTCACTCGTGTGTGCCGAACTCGCATCCACCTACACGCGCGCGGGCGGACTCTACCGATGGGTCTCCGAAGCCTTCGGTCCCAGGTGGGGCTGGACAGCCATGTACCTCGAGTGGCAGACCATCGTCATATGGTTCCCCACAGTCCTCATGTTCGGAGCCGCATCACTCGCCTATATCTTCTGGCCGGAAAGCTTCGACGCTGCCCTCGCCTCCAACAAGGTCTACACCCTCGTCATAGCCATGCTCATGTACTGGCTCGCCACATTCAACGCCTTCCGCGGACAGCGTTCCGCCAACATCCTCAGCACATACGGAGGCACCGTCGGCACCATCATCCCGGGCGTAGTCCTCATCATTCTTGGCATCGTCTATCTCTGCCTCGGACGCCACGACTACCTCGCCCACGTCTCCTTCTTCCCCGACTTCTCCGACCTCGGCACCATAGTTCTCGCCGCCTCCATCTTCCTCTTCTACGCAGGCATGGAGATACAGGCCGTACACATCAACGACATGCGCGACCCCGCGCGAGAGTTCCCCCGCTCCGTATTCCTCGCCATACTCATCATCGTCGCAGTCTACGCCCTCGGCACACTTGTCATAGGCTTCGTAGTCCCGGCCGACAACATCAACCTCCTCCAGTCTCTCCTCGTCGCCTACAAAGGCCTCTGGGCATCATTCGGCCTCGGCTGGCTCGGCAACGTCATGGCCCTGCTCATCATGTTCGGCGTCGTAGGGCAGATATCAGCGCTCGTCACCGGACCCGCCACCGGCCTCATGGCCGTGGCCCAGTCGGGCTACCTCCCCCGCGGCCTGCAGCGCGTCAACAAAAACGGCGTCAACAAACCGCTCCTGTGGGTCGAAGGTGCCTTCGTCTCCATCCTTTGCCTTGTCCTCATCGTTCTCCCCACCGTCGAGTCGGCCTACCAGATAATGTCGCAGATGGCCACCATCATCTACCTCATCATGGTGCTCCTCATCTACGGCGCATTCATCCGCCTGCGCCGCACAGCCCCCGGCCGCACACGCGGCTTCCGTGTCCCGGGCGGCCGCCTCGGCGAAATCATCGTCTGCGGCCTTGGCATCCTCGGAGCGCTCCTCGCCCTCGTTCTCAGCTTCCTGCCCCCGTCGCAGATATCCACCGGCTCCCCCGTCGTCTATGTAGGTATCATCATCGCAGGCGTCGCCCTTTTCGTCGCCATCCCCCTGGTTGTCTACGCCATGCGCCGTCCGTCATGGCGCAATCCCGACGCCCACTTCTACCCCTTCGACTGGCAGATAGAAGGCCGCGAGCCCTCGCAGGTCTCCCGCTGGCCCGCCGGCTACATCCCCACCGAGGCCGAAGTCGAAGCCGCCGAATCATCTGTCATCTCCACCCACGCCACCGGGCGCCATCACTGAACCCTTACCCCCTCATAAAATCGTTAATTAACAAAAATTAACGGGGGGGGGGTAAAATTTTGACTAAAAGTGCGTAACTTTGCAGCATCAAAATCGCACTGTAATCATCTAAAGCCCCTCGACACACTCACGGAAATCCGTGAAAAGGGCGCTATTGTCAGAAACACATACCGCAGTCATGGCATCCGCCATGCTGCCGCGACATCGCAGACAAGATAAAAGTAAGATAAATACCATCCGTGCGGCCGTTCTCGTGAGAAAACGGCCGTGCACTCATTTTACCTGCCCAAAAACAGTCATTCGCCAAAAAAATCTCGATAAATATTACTTTTTTTTTTCATTTTGTCGGTTGTTTTTGTCTTTTTTTACTAACTTTGTGAAACATAAACTTAAATCTTGTCCGTATTCATCCGGGCCCTATCCACCCACAGTGCAAATAATTCATATTCTTAATTTAAATACTCTATCTGATGATTAGCAAAAGACTGGTTCCGGTTCTCGGAATCTCGGCCGCGCTTCTTGCCGCTTGCACCGATCGCGTGCCCGAGATACCGGCTTCCGAACTCTACACACGCGCCTTCGTCAAGGAATTTGGTGTTGTAGACGGCGCACAGGACTGGAACAACGCCACCCGTGGCACTGTCAACGTAAGCGTTGACGGAACATCGGCAGTTCAGGTTACGGCTCGTATCAACGGACGCTACTACCTCCTTGCCAACTACGCCGACGTTTCCGGCACTCGCACCCTCGAGTTCGACATGCCCCGCGGCGTCAAAGACATCATCGTCCGTGCAGCCGGCGAGTCCGTCCGCACCAAAGTCGGCTCCACCGTTGCCTTCGCCGCATCCGGCCGTGCCTTCAATCCCGGCACCACCGAGACTCCTTTCGGCGATATCGTCATTTCGGCAGCCGAACCCGAAGATGCCTGGATTATTCCTTGGAGCGACGTTGACCTGTTCACCAACAAGATGCCCGAAGGCGGCATCAACATCTTCAACGAAGAAGTCGACCTCGACTTCGTGTTCCGCTCCGTCGGCGACATCATCATCTATCCTGTCTATTGGCAGACACGAAACGTCAACCAGCTCGGCATAGCCTATCTCGACAACGATGGTCAGATGCAGCACATTCCGCTCTACTCCAACTACAAGAGCGACATCTTCGACCCCGTGGCCAACATCCTTGGTGTCACCTATATAGATGCCTCATATGTCAAAGACTGCAGTATCAACGACATTTTCGCCGCTGCCGTCGACGTGGCAGGCGACCGTGTCATCAGCGATGGCCGCACCATCACCCAACTGAAAGAAAGCGGGACCGACGCCGACTTCTACGCCCTGATCAACAACCTCACCCACGAAGAATACGCTCAGATAATCAAGACAGCTACCGGCGACGACGTCCTCTCCGTGCTCAAATTCAATAACCTTCCTCTGTTCAAGGATGCGGCGCCTGTCAATGGCAATCGTTGGCAGCCCACCTATGCGATGCTCACATACGTCATAGCCGATCCTGTTTACGACACTTCCACCGGCATCCTCGGACCCGGCACAGGCAATGCCGTCGGCGGACCTTCCGGCTTTAACACTTCCGACAACAGGGCTGCCGTTTACTCGCGGGGCGTCAAGGTGAGTGTGCCCGTCGGCATGCGCTACGGCATGTACATCAAGCGCGAGGACGGAGAATTCTTCTATTCCGTGCGCGACTACAACGAAGACAAAGCCGTGGAGCGCGATGCTGCAGGCACCGCACTGCCCGGCCCCGTGTTCACCGACGAAGGCGCACGCCACGCTGCCACATGGACCGACCGGAAATTCGGCTGGCGCTGGCTCTCGTTTGAGGATTGCAAGCCCGAAGAAGACCAGGCCAACATCGACATCAACGACATGGTGTTCCTCATTGCCAACGCCGTGCACGACGACACGACCATCGTCGAGATTGAAGACCCCGACGACCCCGTCGGCGAGCCCGTCCGCTGGCTCATTGCCTGCGAGGACCTCGGCGCCATGGACGACTTCGACTTCAACGACGTTGTCTTCGAAGTAGAGCACGTCGCAGGCGAGACCACCGCCCGCATCACTCCCCTCGCCGCCGGCGGCACACTCGAGACCTACCTCATGCTCGGCGACCGTATCATCACAGGCGAGTGGCACGCCCTCTTCGGCGGCGCGCCCCACACGCAGATGATCAACACCACCTCCGTCACGCATAAGGCAGAACCGTTCACCATCACCGTTCCCGCCGACTTCTCCATCAGCTCCTCCACCGACGGCGCAGGCTATCAGAAAAACATGGGCGACTTCCACATCAAAGTCGTGCGTGAGGACGGCACCGAAACCGCCATCACACCTCCCGGCCCCGGCGAGGCACCCCAGATGATGCTCATCTTCCAGGCCGAAGGCAAGCCCTGGTGCTGGCCCATCGAGCGCCACCACATCCGCCTCGCCTATCCCACATTCACCGACTGGATGAACAAAGGCGACTACAACGTGGTCCGCGACGGAGCCAACTGGTTCGACACCAGCGCTCCCATGCACACCATCACCCGCTGAAAACAAGCGACATAACTCATCCCTGCGGCCGCTCCCCCTCCGGAGCGGCCGCATTTTTTTTCCCGCCGGGACAGTGGAGCGGCGACGTCCACGTCGCCGAAGGCCGGCAAATCCTCCCCGCCCCCTCTCTCTTCGGCGTTGACTGATATTGGAGAGCGGAGTCTGTTTTTATCCGACGAATAGGTAACTTCCCCTCTCGCGTCGTATTATAAAAATATAAAGACAAAACCCCATGAAAAAACTCATAGCAGCAACCATCCTCGCCATCACGGCCCACACAGCCCCCGCAGCCGACATCACCATCCGTGTCGACCGCCCCGGCACTCCCGTGCAACCCACCATGTACGGCCTCTTCTTCGAAGACATCAATTTCGCCGCCGACGGAGGTCTCTACGCCGAGATGGTCAAGAATCGTTCCTTCGAGTTTCCCCAGCACCTCGCCGCATGGCGCACCTTCGGCCGCGTAGAGCTCCGCACCGACAGCGCTCCCTTCCCCCGCTGTCCCCACTACGTCCGCCTCACCCCCACAGGCCACCGCGACAAGCACACCGGCCTCGACAACGAAGGCTTCTTCGGCGTCAGCGTGCGCGGCGGCGCCTCCTACCGCTTCTCCCTCTGGGCACGGGCCCTCGCTCCCGGAGCTCCCGCCCGTCTGCGCGTCGAGCTCATCGACCCCTCCACAGCCGCCCGCACGCAGGTGCTTGCCTCCGACACCCTCGCCATCCCCGCCGACGCATGGCAGCGCTACGAGCTCACCCTCACACCCTCCGCCACCGCTGCCCGAGGCCGACTGCGCATCTTCCTCGAAGGCGACGCCGGCGCCGACCTCGAGCATATCTCCCTCTTCCCCGCCGACACCTGGAAAGGCCGTCCCGGCGGCCTGCGCCTCGACATCGCGCAGAAACTCGCCGACCTCCGCCCCGGCGTGCTCCGCTTCCCCGGCGGATGCATCGTCGAAGGCACCGATCTGCCCACGCGCTATCAGTGGAAAAACACCGTCGGGCCCGTCGAAAACCGTCCCGTCAACGAAAACCGCTGGCACTACACCTTCACCAACCGCTTCTTCCCCGACTACTACCAGAGCTACGGTCTCGGCTTTTTCGAGTACTTCCAGTTCGCCGAGGACATCGGCGCCGAGCCCCTCCCGGTGCTCAACGTAGGCCTCGCATGCCAGTATCAGAACGACAGCGAGGCGGCCCACTGCCCCCTCGACAGCCTGCAGCCCTACATCGACGACGTGCTCGACCTCATAGAGTTCGCCAACGGTCCCGCCACATCCGCCTGGGGCTCCGTGCGCGCGTCCATGGGCCATCCCGAGCCCTTCGGCCTCAAATTCGTAGCCATAGGCAACGAGCAGTGGGACACCCCCTACACCTCCCGTCTCGCTCCCTTCGTCAAGGCCTTGCGCGAGCGCTATCCCGACATAAAGATAGTAGGCTCGTCCGGCCCCGACCCGGACGGAGCACGCTTCGACTTCCTCTGGCCCGAGATGGCGCGTCTCGGCGCCGACCTCGTCGACGAGCACTACTATCGCGACGAGCAGTGGTTCCTCCGCAACGCCACCCGCTACGACAGCTACGACCGTCGCGGACCCGCAGTCTTCGCCGGCGAATACGCCTGCCACGGCGCCGACGGTCACAACTACAACCACTTCAACGCAGCCCTCATGGAGGCCGCCTTCATGACAGGCCTTGAGCGCAACGCCGACATAGTCCGCATGGCCACCTATGCCCCCCTCCTCGCCCATGTCGAAGGCTGGCAGTGGCGCCCCGACATGATATGGTTCGACAATTTCAGCTCCGTCGCCACCTCCAGCTACTATGTGCAGCAGCTCTTCGCCACCAACCGCGGCGAGCGCGTCCTTCCCCTCACCGCAGCCGACGGCCGTCCCCTGGCGGGGCAGGACAGCCTCTACGCCTCCGCAGTCACCTCTCCCGATGGCATCATCATAAAGATCGTCAACACCGGCGACACCCCGCAGCCCCTCGCCATCAATCTCCGCGGCCTCCGTAAGAAGCAGAACGTAAGCTCTGTCACCCTCACCGAACTCCACTCCTCCGACCCCCGCGCCGAAAACACCCTCTTCTCGCCCGCGCGCGTCGTCCCCCGCACCCGCACCCTCTCCGCCCACCCCCACGCCAGACCCCCCCGCACCGTATTGCTACAACCCCGCAGCCAGTAGACGCAGGGGGGTAAG
>CAMWNB010000062.1 GCA_947175495.1 uncultured Porphyromonadaceae bacterium
TGGTCAAGACCGCCGAAGCCGATGTCGTAGGCGGCGCCGTCGCCGGCGATGATCCACTGCGAGCGGGCCACGAGGTAGCCCTTGAGTTCGAGCAGGCGGTTGCAGAGGTCGCATGCGCATGCTTCGCAGAGGGGAACGATCTTGTCGGCGACTTCGCGGGTCACGCCTGCGCTGTCGGGGCTTGCGAGCCACTGGGCGGCGAGTGCCTTGATTTCGTCGGAGCAGCAGTCGCAGCTCTGCATCTCGGTCATGATTTCGGCTACGCGGGCACGCATCTTTTCGGTGGCTATTTTCATGCCGAGGCCGAATTCAGCGAAGTCCTCGAAGAGGGAGTTGGCCCATGCGGGACCGTGGCCTGCGGCGTTCTTGGTGTAGGGCGTGGAGGGCACGGAACCGGAGTAGATGGATGAGCAGCCGGTGGCGTTGGCCACCATTTCGTGGTCGCCGAAGAGCTGCGAGATGAGTTTCACATAGGGAGTCTCGCCGCAGCCGGAGCACGCGCCGGAGAACTCGAACAGGGGAGTAGCGAACTGGCTGTTCTTCACCATCTGCTTCACGTCGACAAGGTTCTGCTTGCTGGCGACGTTGGCGGTGCAGTAGTCCCAATCCTTCTGGATGTCGAGCTGTGTCTCGAGGGGTTTCATCTCGAGTGCTTTCACGCCCTTCTTGCCGGGGCAGACGTCGACGCAGTTGCCGCAGCCGAGACAGTCGAGCACGTCGACGGCCTGGATGAAGCGGAGGCCTTTGAGGGCGGGGCCCATGGCAGCCTGGGTCTTGTCTTCGGCGAAGGGTGCGCCTGCCATTTCCTTCTCGTCGAGCAGGAAGGGACGGATGGCGGCGTGGGGGCAGACGTAGGCACACTTGTTGCACTGTATGCAGTTTTCCTCGAGCCATTCGGGCACGAAGGCTGCGACGCCGCGCTTTTCATAGGCTGCGGTGCCCTGCTGCCATGTGCCGTCGGGGTTGTCGATGAAGTCCTTCACGGTGAGGCTGTCTCCGTCCTGTGCGTTGATGGGACGCACGATGCGGCTGATGAATTCGGGTTCGTCGACCTTCACTGCGGCTTCGTCCTCGAGCTGTGCCCATGCGGGATCCACGTCGAGCTTTTTGTACTCGGAGCCTCGGTCGACGGCCTGGTAGTTCATGTTGACGATGTTCTCGCCCTTCTTGGCGTAGCTCTTGACGATGAATTTCTTCATCTGTTCTACGGCCAGGTCAACGGGGATAACCTCGGTGATGCGGAAGAACGCGCTCTGGAGGATGGTGTTGGTGCGGTTGCCGAGACCGATTTCCTGTGCGATCTTGGTTGCGTTGATGTAGTAGACGGTGATGTTGTGCTGGGCGAAGTAGCGCTTGATCTTGTTGGGAAGATTCTTGGCCAGTTCGTCGCCCTCCCAGATGGTGTTGAGCAGGAATGTGCCGCCGTCGCGGAGGCCGCGCACCACGTCGTAGAGATGCAGGTAGGCCTGCACGTGGCATGCCACGAAGTTGGGGGTGTTCACCAGATAGGTCGAGCGGATGGGCTCGTCGCCGAAGCGCAGGTGGGAGCAGGTGAAGCCGCCGCTCTTCTTGGAGTCGTACGAGAAGTAGGCCTGGCAGTACTTGTCGGTGTTGTCGCCGATGATCTTCACGGAGTTCTTGTTGGCACCCACGGTGCCGTCGGCGCCGAGGCCGTAGAACTTGCCTTCGAAGGTGCCGGGAGCGTCGAGGTTGAGCTCCTCACCGACGGGCAGCGAGGTGAACGTCACGTCGTCGACGATGCCGACTGTGAAGTGGTTTTTGGGTTCGGGCAGAGCGAGGTTGTCGAACACGGCCACAATCTGTGCGGGTGTGGTGTCCTTCGAAGCCAGACCATAGCGGCCGCCTACGATGACGGGGGCGTCGGCCTTGCCGTAGAATGCTTCCTTGACGTCGAGATAGAGGGGTTCGCCGTTGGCACCGGGTTCCTTGGTGCGGTCGAGCACGGCGATGCGCTTGGCTGTGGCGGGCACGGCAGCAAGCAGGTGCTTGACAGAGAAGGGACGGTAGAGGTGCACAGCCACAAGGCCCACTTTTTCGCCTTTGGCGCGCATGTAGTCGATGGCCTCCTCGGCGGCCTGGGTCACAGAACCCATGGCGATGATCACGCGGTCGGCCTCGGGGTCGCCGTAGTAGTTGAAGAGGTGGTACTCACGGCCTGTGATCTTGCTGATTTCGGCCATGTAGGCCTCCACGATTTCGGGAACGGCATCGTAGTGCTGATTGCAAGCCTCGCGGTGCTGGAAGAACACGTCGCCGTTCTCGGCCATGCCGCGGGCAACGGGATCCTGGGGAGTGAGCGCACGCTTGCGGAAGTCGGCGAGAGCCTGGCGGTCGAGCAGCGGAGCGAGGTCGTCGGCTTCAAGAGTCTCGATTTTCTGGATTTCGTGGCTTGTGCGGAAGCCGTCGAAGAAGTTGAGGAAAGGCACGCTGCTGCGGATGGTGGCGAGATGTGCCACACCCGAGAGGTCCATAACTTCCTGCACAGAACCTTCGGCGAGCATGGCGAAGCCTGTCTGGCGGCATGCCATCACGTCCTGATGGTCGCCGAAGATGCTGAGCGCATGCGATGCCAGCGTGCGTGCCGACACATGGAACACGGTCGGGAGCAGCTCGCCGGCGATTTTGTACATATTGGGAATCATCAGCAACAAGCCCTGCGAAGCAGTGTATGTCGTGGTCAGCGCACCGGCCTGCAGAGAACCGTGAACGGCGCCAGCGGCGCCGCCTTCGCTCTGCATTTCCTGCACAAGTACAGTCTCGCCGAAGATGTTCTTACGGCCTGCGGCAGCCCAGTCGTCGACGTATTCAGCCATGGTCGACGAAGGGGTGATGGGGTAGATGGCTGCCACTTCCGAGAACATATAGCTCACATGGGCGGCTGCCTGGTTACCGTCGCAGGTAAGAAATTTCTTTTCTTTACTCATAACGTTGGTAAAAGTTGATATTATATAGAAAATATTGATTTTGCAACATATTGCGGGAGCGGACACATGGCCGCTCTTTCGTGCTGCAAAGATACGCATTTTAGCCGAAAATGTCAAATAATCGGTTGTTCCACGGATTTATTGGGACACATTTACGGATTATTGCACTATTTTCACTGATGTTTCACATGTATGGGCGGCTATACTTATTATATATATTTGTAATGTTACATTTTTGTCGGACCGGCTCTTATTTTTGATTTTTTATTTCTTAATTTTGGGTCTGACAGGCTGAAAAGCGTTATCTTTGCGTGTTACAACACGCAAAGATATGGACAAACAAGAACTACGCGATGCGGCGCACGATGCGCCACGCCACAAGGTGCTGTTCGTGTGCCTGGGCAACATCTGCCGCTCGCCGGCGGCGCATGGTGTGCTGCAGGCCATTGTCGACGCCGAGGGCGACAGTGCCGACTGGCTAATCGACTCGGCCGGCACGGGCGACTATCACACGGGCGACCTACCCGACCAGCGCATGCGAATCCACGCACGGCGGCGCGGCTACGACCTCACCCATCGCGCCCGACAGGTGCGCGAGGCCGACTTTGACGATTTCGACCTCATCGTGCCGATGGACGCGAGCAACGAGCGCAACCTGCGCCGGCTTGCGCCCACTCCCGAGGCCGAGGCCAAAATCGTGCCTATGGCCCGATGGATAGGCCTCGCCTCACGCTACGATCATGTGCCCGACCCCTACTACGAGGGCGCGCAAGGCTTCGAACTCGTGCTTGATCTGCTCGAGGACGGTTGCCGCCGCCTTTACGACGAATTGT
This sequence comes from uncultured Porphyromonadaceae bacterium, assembly GCA_947175495.1. GTDB lineage: Bacteria > Bacteroidota > Bacteroidia > Bacteroidales > Muribaculaceae > CAG-873. The sequence continues at coordinate 3,779 of CAMWNB010000062.1, forward strand.
CGGCCGAAAAACAGCGCCTCTGAAAACAATTCGCGGCCGCGGCGGTTCTACTTATAATAGAAGCCGTTTTCACACATTATGCCTATAGTCCGCAAAATAGCCAAAATCCTCGTATATGCCCTGCTGGCAGTGGTGCTGCTGCTCGGAGGCACAGTCTACATGCTCTACTCGCCGTGGACACAGCGCTTGCTGCGCGACGCCATCGTGGAGCACTTCGCCTCGGGCGACACACGCATAGGGCTCGGGGAATTCCGCCTTCGGCCGCCGCTGCGGCTGGAGATGCGCGGGCTCAGCATGGTGCAGGGAGCCGACACCGTTGTGGCCGCCGGCGAGTTCAGCGCCGACGTGGCATTGCTGCCGCTGCTGGCCGGACGCGTAAGCGTAGGCGACGCCGTGCTGCGCGATGGCTTCTACCGGCTCGGCGCCCCCGACTCGGCCATGTGTCTGACGCTGCGCGCCGGCGTGGCCGAGATAAATCCGGCATCCGTGGAGCTGAGCTCCATGAGCATCGACGTGGACGAAGCCACGCTGACGCACTGCCGCGTGGACATGCTCATGAATCCTGTGCCCTCCGCGCCGTCGCCCGCGAACACCGACACATCGGACATGACCATCGCGCTGCGACGATTGCGCGTGCACGACCTCGAATACACCATGCGCATGCTGCCCACCATCGACTCGCTCGGCGCCACAATCGCCGACGGGACCCTGCTCGAAGGACACATCGACATGCGCCGGCAGACCATCGGCCTGCGCTCACTCACGGGCACCGGCCTCGCGGCCGCCTATATCGCTCCTGACTCGGCTACCATCGCGTCCACTCCCGAGGTGCCTCCGTCGGAAAGCACGTCGGCTCCATGGACGGTGCGCATCGACAGCATCGCATTCGACGGCTCCCGCGGACTGTACACCACGCGCGGCACGGTGCCGCAGCCAGGTCTCGACTTCGGCTACATCGACGTGGACTCGCTGCAGCTGCGCATCGCCGACTTCTACAACCAGGCATCCACCGTGCGTGTGCCGCTCAGCGTCAGCGGCCGCGAGCGCTGCGGCGTGCGGCTCAGCACGCACGGCACACTGATGGTGGACTCAACGGGTCTGCGCCTCGACAGCTTCGCCCTGTCCACGCCATGGACCGCACTCGACTTCAGCTACATGATGGGCATGGGCGACATGCTCACCGATCTCTCGCTGCCCATTGCCGTCAACGCCAGCGGCCGCATAGGCACGCCCGACATCCGCATGATGTTTCCGGCGTTCCGCTCCTATCTCGCAGGCGTGCCCGACCGCGGCATCACCGCCGACGTGGAGGCATCCGGCACCATGGGCGCCATTGCCATAAAGCGCTTCGACGCGGCACTCAACGGCACCGTACGGCTGCGCGCCTCCGGCTCGCTGACACGGCCCATGCAGCCTGAACACATGGGCGCCGACATATCCCTCAACGGCCGCATCGGCAACGTGGCTCCGCTGGCCCGCAATTTCCTCGAGCCGTCAACGCTGGAGAGCGTGCACATCCCGCCTATGACCCTCGACGGACGCGTGTGGATGCGCGACGGCGCTGCTGCCGGCGGACGCCTGACGGCCGTCACGGACCAAGGCCGGGTGGCTCTCGACGGCGCCTACGACAGCCGCGGCGACAGATACCGCGCCACGATCGATGCCCGCGATTTCCCGGTCAACGCATTCATGCCGCTGCTCGGCGTAGGGCGCGTCACCGCCACCGTCGACGCTTCCGGCGCCGGCCTTGACCCGACGGCCACCACGACACTGCTGAAAGCACACGCCGATGTGGCCTCAGCCGATTACTCCGGCCGCACCTACACCGACATCACCGCCGACGCCACCATCGCCGACGGCACCGGGCATGTGCAACTGCACAGCGCGGACCCGGACATGCTGGCCGACATCACCGCCGAGGGCAACCTGGCCGGCGACGTGATGGACTGGCAGGTGTATGCCGACGCCGACCGCATCGACCTGCACGGACTCGGCTTCTCGACCACAGAGAACACTATTTCCACCCGCATGCGAGCGCGGGCCACCTACGCTCCGCGCACATCGTACATGACAGCCGACATCGACGTGGACCGCCTGCAGATGCGCTCCGAAGCGGCGGAATTCACCCTCGAGGACGTGCAGACACGCCTCGCCGCCGACTCCGCCGTCACGGCCACAATCGTCAACCGCGACCTGCATGCCGCCATCGACATAGCCTGCCCGCTCGATACGCTGCTGGCCCGCACCGACAGTCTGTCGGCGGCCATGGCAGCCATGGCAGAGCATAAACGCATCGACGCCGCCCGCCTGCAGCGCGCCCTGCCGCCGGCCACAGTCAAGGCCCGCGGCGGCAGGGACAACATGGTCAACGACATCCTCGCGGCCTCGCGCATGAGCATCGACAGCCTGGCCCTCGACTTCTCCAACAACTCGGCCATTGCCCTCGACGGCCGTGTGCTGGGCGTGCGCACGCAGTCGCTGCGCATCGACACGGTGAGTGTCGGCGCCACCCAGTTCGGCAACAATATCTTCTTCAATGCCAATATAGACAACCGCCCGGGCACTCTCGACAACTTCGCCCACGTGGCACTCAGCGGCCTGGCCACCGACAATATCGCCGCCCTGCGGGTGCGTCAGCGCAACATCCGGGACAAAACCGGCTACGACATAGGCATGCAGGCTGTCATGGCCGACAGTGTCGTGCGTGTGTCGGTGATGCCCCTTGACCCCATCATCGGCTACCAGCCGTGGACGGTCAACGCGGGCAACTTCATCAGCTACCGGTTCCCCGACAAGCATGTGGACGCCGACATACGCATGAAAGGCGGCGACAGCAGCCTTGACATATACACCGAGCACGTCGACGGCGCCCACGACCAGGAGGACCTTGTGGTGAGCATCAGCGACATACATGTGCAGGACTGGATAGCCCTCAGCCCATTCGCTCCGCCAATAAAAGGCGACCTCAGCGCCATGATACGGCTCAACTACAACGAGGCCATGCAGATAAACGGCCGCGGCACCATCGACACATCCAACTTCTATTACGGACGCGAGCGCGTGGCTGACATGCACGCCGACGCCGACGTGTCCACCACACTCGGAGGCACGCTCACGGCCACGGCCGACGTGTCGTTCGACGGCCACCGCGCCATCACCCTGCGGGGCGCACTCAACGACAGCACCCTGTCTGCGCCCATGAATCTCGACCTCTCCGTGATCCGGCTGCCCCTCAGCGTGGCCAACCCCTTCCTGGGCTCCGCACTGGGACGCCTCTCCGGCACGCTGAACGGCTCTATCGACATCAAGGGCACATCCGACAAACCCGAGATGAACGGGTGGCTGGCCCTGGACTCGGCAAGCATGTTCCTGGCCATGACTGCCACCGACTACCGATTCTCGGGCGACACCATCCCCGTGGTCGACAATCTCGTCACATTCCGCGACTTCTCCGTCTATGGTGTCAACGACAATCCGCTGCGTCTCAGCGGCACAGCGGACATCCGCGACTTCTCCTCGCCGCACATAGACCTCTCCCTCAAGGCCAAAGATATGCAGATTGTGAACTCGCGGCGGGCCGCCCGCGGAGCCGACGTCTACGGCAAGGCATTCATCGATCTCGACGCCACAGCCGCCGGCAACTTCGATTTCATGCGCGTCAACGCCGCATTGAAAGTTCTGTCCGGCACCAATGTCACCTACGTTATGCCCGATGCTGTCGCAGCCCTCCAGTCGCAAAGCGCGGGCGACATGGTACGGTTTGTCAACTTCACCGACTCGGCCGCCGTGGCCACAGCCGATTCCATCGCGCCGGCCGGCATGGCCATGATGCTCGACGCGTCGGTGGTCTTCGAACCGGCATCCACCATCAGTGTGGACCTCTCGGCCGACGGCAAGAACAAGGCGCAGCTGCAGCCCACAGGCGAGCTCACCTACTCGCTGACGCCCATGAACGACGACGGGCGCCTGTCCGGCCGAATCAACATCAACGGAGGCTTTGTGCGCTACACACCCCCGTTCATGAGCGAGAAACTGTTCAACTTCGACCCCGACAGCTATGTGGCCTTCAACGGCAATATGATGAACCCCACACTCAACATCAAGGCTGTGGACGTGCTCAAGGCCAACGTCACGCAGAGCGGCCAGAACTCTCGCCTCGTCAACTTCAACGTGCTGCTGAGCGTCACGGGCACGCTCGAGCAGATGAAAGTGGCGTTCGACCTCTCCACCGACGACGACATCACCGTCAGCAACGAACTGCAGGCCATGAGTCCGGAGCAGCGGGCCAACCAGGCCATGAACATGCTCCTCTACAATATCTACTCCGGCCCCGGCACGCATGGCGACGCAGCCATCGGAGGCAACGCCCTGTTCTCGTTCCTTGAGTCGAAAATCAATTCATGGGCGTCCAACAACATCAAGGGCGTAGACATTTCCTTCGGCATCGACCAGTACGACCGCACCATCGACGGCAACACCTCGTCGACCATGAGCTACAGCTACCAGGTGTCGAAGACGCTGTTCAACGACCGCATAAAGATTGTCGTAGGCGGCAACTATTCCACCGACGCCAACACCGATGAGAACTTCTCGCAGAACCTCATCAACGACATCTCCTTCGAGTATTTCCTCAACCGCGCGCAGACCATGTACATACGTCTCTTCCGCCACACGGGCTACGAAAGCATCCTCGAAGGCGAAATCACCAAGACCGGCGTGGGTTTTGTCTACAAACACAAGCTCAACTCGCTGCGCGACATCTTCCGCCACCGCAAAAAAGACGCTGCCGAAGAAACAAAGTGAGGCCTCAGGCGTTTACTTTATACAACATTTTAAAACCTAACGTCCCATGAACTACCTTACAAAGGACAAACTCGTCATTGTCGGCGCAGCCGGCATGATCGGCAGCAACATGGCCCAGACTGCAATCATGATGGGCCTTACACCCAACATATGCCTCTACGACCCCTACGCCCCCGCCCTCGAAGGCGTGGCCGAGGAATTGCGCCACTGCGGCTTTGAAGGCGCTGAAATAACCTTCACCTCCGACATCAGCGAAGCACTCAAGGATGCCAAATACATCGTCAACTCCGGCGGTGCGGCCCGAAAGGCAGGCATGACCCGCGAGGACCTGCTCAAAGGCAATGTCGCCATAGCCGAGCAGTTCGGCAAAGACGTGCGCAAATACTGCCCCGATGTCAAGCACATAGTGGTGATCTTCAACCCGGCCGACATCACCGGCCTTGTCACCCTGCTCTACTCCGGCATAGAGCCTTCACGCCTCACCACTCTGGCCGCCCTCGACAGCACCCGCCTGCGCAGCGAACTCGCCAAGCAGTTCGGCCTTCCACAGGACGCCATCACCGGCGCGCGCACCTACGGCGGCCACGGCGAGCAAATGGCAGTGTTCGCCTCCACATGCCGCGTCAACGACGTTGCCCTCACCGACATCATCGGCACCGAGCAGTTCCCCGACCAGGCATGGCAGGAACTCCGCACCCGCGTGGTGCAGGGCGGCAAGAACATCATCGACCTCCGCGGCCGCTCCTCTTTCCAGAGCCCGTCCTACCTGTCCATCGAGATGATAGCGGCCGCAATGGGCGGCAAGCCCTTCCGCTGGCCGGCCGGCACCTATGTCAACAACGACCACTACAGCCACATAATGATGGCCACCGAGACGTCGATCACAAAAAACGGTGTCACCTGCAAGCCCATCCATGGCACACCCGAAGAAATGGAAGAGCTCGACAAGAGCTACCGCCACCTCTGCGCACTGCGCGACGAGGTCATCGCAATGGGTGTGATGCCTCCCATTTCCGAGTGGCACACGCTCAACCCCTACCTTGACAAAAAGACCTGCTGACACAACGACAGCTATCGACAGCACACAAAGAAAGAGGCTGTGTCAAAATAGGCGCAGCCTCTTTTTATAAGCTGCTGTAAAACAT
>CAMWNB010000063.1 GCA_947175495.1 uncultured Porphyromonadaceae bacterium
CCTGTGGACAAAACGCCCCCACACAGCCTGGGCCGCATAGCGGTCCTACCCCCCCCTCAGCGTTTGTTTCATGGCGCAACGCCCGAAACAACCGAAACACCCTCAACCTCATACTCCCACACCCGTGGCAGCTTCATCGGGGCTATCACAGCCTCCGGCGACACCGCCACGCACTCCTTCTCCGCCACTCTCGGAGCCACCTCACGCAGACCCTCGCCGCGCAATTGCGTGCCGCAACGGATGCGCACCGTCCGGCCATCGGGAGCGCTGATGCGCGCACGCGTCAGCACCCCGTCGCGCCACTCCATGTCCACCGTCGCGCCGCCACGCGCACGCAGCCCCTTCACGCTACCCGTGGCCCACGCCCTCGGCAGCGCAGGCAGCAGGTGCACAGCCCCGTCGTGGCTCTGCAGCAGCATCTCCGCCACCCCGGCCGTAAAGCCGAAGTTGCCGTCTATCTGAAACGGCGGATGAGCGTCCATCAGGTTCGGGTACAGTCGCCCGTCAGGATGCGTCTCCGTAGCAGTGTCGCTCGGCAGCGGACGTATCAGAGCACGCACAATCCTGTACGCATGCTCCCCGTCCAGCAGACGCGCCCATAGGTTCAGCTTCCAGCCTATCGACCATCCCGTCGCCTGGTCGCCCCTCTGCAGCAGCGTGTTGCGCACGGCCGCCGCAGTCAGCGGAGTCCCGAACGCGCTGATCTGCGCCGACGGATACAGCCCGTACGCATGCGATATGTGCCGGTGCTCGTCCCGTGGGTCGTCCACATCCTCAAGCCACTCCTGCAGCTGTCCGTGGCGCCCTATGCGCATCCCCGGCACACGCGCCAGCACCAGCTCCGCGCAGTCGCAGAACGCATTGCGCCCCCACAGTTCCTCAGTTGCCGCTATCGCCATGCCCAGTACGTCGCGCACAATCTGGTTATCCATCGTGCACCCCGCCGTTATCGACGACGGCGAGCCCGCAGGGCCGTGCTCCGGCGACATCGACGGCGAGCACACAAGCGCGCCGCCCTCGCCGGGGTGTTCCACAAGATAGCTCATGTAGAAATCCGCCGCACCCTTTATAGCCCCGTAGTGTTTGCGCAGAAACTCCCTGTCGCCGCTGTAGAGATAGTGCGTCCACAGGTGCGTCGCCAGCCACGCGCCCCCATGCGGCCACGTCCCGAAGTAGGCGTTGTCCACCGGACCGGTCGTTCTCCACAGGTCCGTGTTGTGGTGGGCCACCCAGCCCTGCGCGCCGTACATGGCGCGCGCAGTCTCGCGGCCCGTCACGCTCAGGTCCTCTACCATGTCGAACAGCGGCTCGTGGCACTCCGCCAGGTTCGCCACCTCGGCAGGCCAGTAGTTCATCTGCGTGTTTATGTTTATGGTGTACTTTCCGTCCCACGGCGCTATGCGGTCGTGGCTCCAGAGGCCCTGCAGGTTTGCCGCCTGCGTTCCGGGCTGCGAGCTGCACACCAGCAGATAGCGGCCGTACTGAAACAGCAGCTCCGCCAGCCCCGGGTCATTGTCCTCCGCAAAGGTCGCCACGCGCTCGTCCGTCGGCCGCTTGTCCTCGCTGCCGCCGAGGTCAATCTCCACGCGCCCCATCTGCTCGCCGTACACCCGCATGTGTGCCGCATACGCCGTGTCAAAGTCCTGCGCCATCGCTCCCGCCAGGATGGTGCGCGCGCGTTCCTCCGCGTCAGCGTCCGTATGCGCGTAGTCCCGAAAATTAGTAGCCGCGGCTATATATAGCGTCGCCGTGTCCGCGCCTTCCACCCTCAGAGCGTTGTCCGTCGTGGCCACGCGGCCTCCGGCCGTCCTCACGCCCGTCAGCAGCCGCGCACGCAGCGCAGCCTCCACGCCCTCGTGCGCCAGGCCCTGCACAGTCATCGCCAGCGCGTCCCCCTCGCGCTCGGTCTTGTGCTCAAGTTCCGATTTGTAGCCCGCGCGCAGGCTTATCGCCCCCGGTTTGTCGGCCGTGAAGCGCACCATTATGAAATTCCCTTCGATGCTCGCCACGGCCTCCCGCTTGTAGCGTGTGCCTTCCCACTCATATTCCACCGTTGCCATGCCCCTCCGCAGGTCCAGGCTCCGCTCGTATTCCGTCGCCTCTCCGTGGCCGGTCTCGATCACCACGCTTCCGGGGTTAAGAAAGGGCATGCCGTTGCGCCACGAGTAGAACGTGCTGTCAATAAGCCGCTGTGCGCCCTCCGTGTCGCCCGCGAAGATGCGCCGCCGCACCTCAGTCAGTGTCTCCGGCGCCACCTCGCGAGTGTTAGAGTGCGGCGAGCCGCCCCAGAAGCTGTCCTCATTTATCTGCAGTTCCTCGCAGCCCGTGCCGCCGTGCACCATCGCTCCCGTGCGTCCCGTTCCTATCGGCAGCGCCGACGTCCATTCTTCGGCCGGGCGCCCGTATCGCAACACCAGCTCACGCGCTTCCATCGCCACGCTCGCCAAAACCGTCAAAACCGCAAAACCAACAAGTCTCATATTATTACCCATCTTATTACATTACTATATTTATAGTTTATTAAAATCAGTTCATCCCCCCCGCAGCCACGCCCGCCGGTAGTGGAGCGGCGACGTCCACGTCGCCGACCGGCCAACAATCTCCGCACCCCGACCGGCCGCGTGGCGACCCCGCATCCCCGCAAAACGCCTGTTTCACTTGTTTCACTGTTTCGGGGTGAAACACATGAAACAACCGAAACAATCAGCCGCGCAACCGTCCCCACGTCATTCGCCGCCACAGCCCCTCGAACGGTCCGTGGCTGTGCCGCGACGTCCACGCGCGGCAGAATGCATACTGCACCACAAAAATCCCAACCCCTATCAGCGCGCTCTCCGCGATGCCCGGACACAAGTGCAGTCCCCAGTGGTAAAACAGCAGCGACCCCACCATGCCCTGCGTCACATAATTCGTCATGCTCATCTTGCCATAGGGAATCAGCAGGCGCAGCACGCGCTGCAGCCCCGTCGTGCAGTAGAGAGCGAAAAGTATTCCGGCCACCCACATCACCATCAGACACAGATTGCTCAGCGAGTGCACAAGCATCACGCTCTGCTCCAGAAGTTCGCCGCCGCACACCGTCGGCAAACCCTTCTCCACCCCCTCAAGCGGAAAATAGCACACGATGGCCACAGCCAGCGCGCGACCCCAGTAGGGTAGGGCAGGGCGCAGCAGCCATCCCTGACGTCCTATCAGCATGCCCGTCAGAAAAAGACCCGCCGTCTGGAAGATGCGTCCGTGGTTCCAGGCCCACGCCAGACTCGCAAGCTGACCCTCCCACAGGTTCACACGAAGCATCTCCACGAACGACCCCGCATCCTGCGCAGCCCATGTTGCCCGCCACAGCGGACCCTCGTCCACTGCCGGCACAGCGTACGTCCCGTCAGCCAGCAACCGCACGATGTAGTAAAGACAGACGGGCTGCGCCAGACACAAGCCCGCCAGCCACGCCACCGCCCGGTTGCTCAGCCGGCACGCCGGCACAAGCACAAAACCGATCAGTGAGTACATCACCAGTATCTCCGCCGTGAAGAAGCACGCATCCACGCAGCCTATCACAAACAGCGCCACAAGCCTCCGGCAGAAACGCAGGCGGAAATCCACCCCGCGCATCCGCTGGTTGTAGTCCTGCACAAAAAAGCTGAAACCGAACAGCAGTGCGAAAATCGCGTAAGCCTTGCCGCTGAAGGCAAAAAACAGCGAGTCCCACACCGCGCGGTCTGCCACGGCCAGCCAGCCGCGCGTGCTTGCCTCCGGAAATTTGTAAAAATTAAAATGCTCAATCGAGTGCAACAGCACTATCGCAAGCACTGAAAATCCGCGCAATACGTCTGCCGCATCCACTCTCGCATGCTTCCGCACGCCTCCCGACATTTCCATATTCATTTACTTCTCGTCCATAATTACATAATTCCACAATCTCATCCTCCCGACCGCAAATATAGCAAAATCCCCCCGAACCTGCAACTGACCGCCACTTTGCCGTCGTTCCCCCGTGACGGTCGCCGAAATCAAAAAAAGAAGGGCTGAAATTCTTCGGCCCTTCTTTTTCATTGATGTGGAATTCTTGCCGTGGCGGCGCGTCAATAATGGAACGAGCTGCCGCCGACAAATTCGCGCAGCAGGCTCGTGGGCGGAATTGCCTCCATCGCGATAGGCTCGAAATGCTCCAGGAAGCGGCGCAGGCGGTAAGCCTCGCCATACTCCGGCACGTCGCTCTTCACATCCCGCAGGCAGCGTTCGGCCTCCTCGCGGATCACACTGAGTTCAAACAGCAGCGACGAGTTGAACGTCGCGTCGGCGTTCTCCTGATACGGGAAAATCCACCGTTCTTCGCCGCGGCGCACGCTCGGCCAGCGGCGGATGCTCTCCTCGGCCGAGATGCCGCGGTACTTGTAGTCGCGTATGATGCGGCGCAGCAGGCGGTTGTCGGTCGTCGGCACCCAGTTGTGGCTGTCGATGGTCAGTGTCGTCAGCGCCGACACATACACGCGGAACTTCATGTCCTCAGCGATGTGTTCCGTCAGCTCCGGATTAAGTCCGTGGATGCCCTCAATTAGCAGTATTCCTCTGTTTTCCAGCTTGATACGGTTGCCGCGATACTCGCGCATGCCCCGCTCGAAGTTGTAGGTCGGCAGTTCTACCTCCTCGCCGCGCAGGATGGCGTTCAAATCGGCGTTGAATTGCTTGAGATCCAGCGCGTAAAGCGATTCATAGTCGTAGTCGCCGTGCTCGTCGAGAGGCGTGGTGTGGCGGTCGACGAAATAGTCGTCAAGCGAGATCATCTGAGGCTTCAGCAGGTTGGCCATCAGCTGAATGGCCAGGCGCTTTGTCGTCGTGGTCTTGCCCGACGACGACGGACCGGCTATCAGCACGATGCGGGCGCCGCCGGCGTGGTAGCGGCGGGTGATCTCGTCGGCTATCTGCGAGATATACTTGTTGTGCAGCGCCTCAGCCACGTTTATGAGGTCCGACGTGCGCTTCTTCAGCACCAGGCGGTTCAGCTCGCCGGCGTTTCTCACGCCTAAGATATGGTTGAAGTCCACATACTCGGTGAAAGCCTTGTACATCTTCTCCTGCGTCTCCGTGGGCTCCGCCGTCGTGGCGTCGGTGGTCAGCAGCAGGAAGCCCTTCTTGTAGGGCCGCAGGTCGAACGTGCGCAGCATGCCCGTGCGGGGCACCAGCGTGCCGTAGTAGCTGTCGCAGATGCCGTCCAGGCGGTAGTACACCGTGTATGGCTCGCGCATGGTCCGGAGCAGCAGCACCTTGTCATGAAGACCCTGGCGCTCGAAGATGCGCACCACCTCCTCCGTGCGGTCCTCGCACGGCTCGAAAGGCAGGTCGGCATCCACCAAGCGGCGCATCTCGGCGTTCACCTCGGCCAGCAGCCGGGGTGTCACGGGCATGTAGCCCGACGCATCGTTCAGCGTGCAGTAGTAGCCGCGCGCGATGCTGTGCTGTATGTTCAGGTTCGCGTCCGGAGCCACACGGCTCACCGCGCGGTATAGCAGCATGCACAGAGAGCGCACATAGGCCCGCCCGCCCGACGGGCTCGTGGCGGGCAGGAACTCCACCGTCTTGGGGTGGTACACGCAGAAGTGCATGCCCTCCGTCTTGTTGTTCACACGGGCACACACCGGCTCGAAATCGAGCTGCACGCGCTTTGCAGCCTCGGCCAGTGTCTCGCCACCCTGCAGCTTCACATAGCTGCGGCTGTTCTCACAGTATATTTCCACGATGTTCATAACGCAAATATGGTTTATGCAATAATTGTCTCGACAACCGCGCTTCCCCCCGATGTCGGGCCGCGCGGCCGTCACTCTTTCAGCCGCGAGTCGATGATGATGGTGACAGGGCCGTCGTTGCACAGCTCCACGGCCATGTCGGCGCCGAAGCGTCCGCGCCCCACGGGAGCGCCGAGCAGCTGCGACAGCTGCTCGCAGTAGGCCTCGTAGAGCGGCACGGCAAGCTCGTGGCCCGCGGCCCGGATGTAGCTCGGGCGGTTGCCCTTGCGTGTGCTTGCGGTGAGGGTGAACTGGCTTACGGCGAGCACCTGCCCGCCGGCTTCCGCCACCGAGCGGTTCATCACGCCCTCGGCGTCGTTGAAGATGCGCAGGCCGGCCGTTTTCTTTACCAGCCATGCCACGTCCTCGGCCGTGTCGCCGCATTCCACGCCCACCAGCACAAGAAGGCCGGGGCCGATGGCGCTGACGCGCTCGGCCCCGACTGTCACGCTTGCATGCGTCACTCGCTGGATTACGAGACGCATCAGTATTTGATGAGGGATGTCACCTCGGCGTCGGCAGGCAGATTGGCGCGGCCGTTGAGCGCCTCGAGCTCGATGATGAAGTTGATGTAGACCTTCTTCGGGTTCATGCTCTTTACCAGCTCATAGCAGGCGGCCATGGTGCCGCCGGTGGCGAGCACGTCGTCGTGAAGCACCACCACGTCGTCCGGGCCGATGGCATCGCAGTGCATCTCGATGACGTCGGTGCCGTACTCCTTGGCGTATTCCATCTTCACGGTGTCGGCAGGCAGCTTGCCGGGCTTGCGGGCGGGCACGAAGCCGGCGCCGAGCTCGAAGGCCAGGATGGAGCCGCCGATGAAGCCGCGGCTCTCGATGCCCACCACTTTGGTGACGCCCTTGTCGCGGTAGAGCTGCGAGAGATCCCAGCCGATGATGTGGAGCGCGCGGGGGTCCTTGAAGGCGGTGGTGAGATCCTTGAACACGATGCCCTTGGTGGGGAAGTCGATCACGTCGCGGATCTTGGATTTGATGTATTCCATAGTGTCAAAAATGGGTTTTAATTAATTGTGTAATTTCTTGATTTTTCTTTGTTTAACCCCCAATTGTTCCACGTGGAACAATTTTTGGAGGCGTTTTTCGCGTCCTTTCAGGTGCCTTTGTTGAGCAGAATCAGGAGCACGTTTACGTCGGCGGGAGAGACACCGGGGATGCGCGACGCCTGTCCGAGCGTGTCGGGACGGTGGCGCAGCAGTTTCTGGCGCGCCTCGGTGCTGAGGGCGGTGATGGCGGCGTAGTCGATCTTGTCGGCGAGGCGCACGTCCTCGAGGCGGCGCAGACGGTCGGCGGCCATCTGCTCGCGGCGGATGTAGCCGTCGTATTTTATGAGTATCTCGGCCGATTCCACGATTTCGTCGCGGCGGTCGGCCGGTATGCTTTCCACGAGTTCGCGCAGCGGAGCCACGGCGGGGAGCAGGTCGGCGATGGCGACGCGCGGACGCATCACCACGCTCTGCAGTTTCACGCCTTGCTGCAGGGGCGACTCTCCGAGGGTCTCGAGCACGGGGTTGACATCGGCTGCGCGCACGGACAGCGTGGCGGCCATGTCGACGATGGCGTCGCGCAGGGCGAGCTTGGCGTTGAGGCGCTGCATGCGCTCGTCGTCGGCGAGGCCGATGGCGTGGGCCAGGGGGGTGAGGCGTTCGTCGGCGTTGTCCTGGCGCAGCAGTATGCGGTATTCGGCGCGGGAGGTGAACATGCGGTAGGGCTCGTCGACGCCTTTGCTTACGAGGTCGTCGATGAGCACGCCGATGTAGGCTTGGTCGCGCCGCAGGGTGAGGGGTTCGCGCCCGAGGGCCTGCAGGGCGGCGTTGGCGCCTGCTATGAGACCCTGGCCGGCGGCTTCTTCATAGCCTGTGGTGCCGTTGATCTGTCCGGCGAAGAAGAGGCCTGGCACGAGGCGTGTCTCGAGTGTGTGGCGCAGCTGTGTGGGGTCGAAGAAGTCGTACTCGATGGCGTAGCCGGGTCGGTAGATCTGCACGTTGCGGAGCGCGGGGATGGTCTGCAGGGCCTCGATCTGGATGTCCATGGGCAGCGAGGAGGAGAAGCCGTTGAGGTAGTACTCCGTGGTGTCCTGTCCTTCGGGCTCGAGGAACAGCTGGTGTTCGGTCTTGTCGGCGAAGGTGACTATCTTTGTCTCGATGGAGGGGCAGTAGCGCGGGCCGATGCTTTTGATCTGGCCGTTGTAGAGGGGCGAGTCGGGCAGGCCGCGGCGCAGCACCTCGTGGGTGGCTTCGTTGGTGTAGACGGTGTGGCATGCGCGGCGGCGCAGGGGCTGCTCGGGGGCGGGGCCGTAGGAGAAGCGGTGGAAGTCTTCTTCGTCGGGCTGTTCGGCGGCGAGGCTCCAGTCGACGGAGCGTCCGTCGATGCGCACGGGGGTGCCTGTCTTCATGCGTGCGGTTTCGAATCCGAGGGCGGCGAGCTGCTCTGTGATGCCGTGGCTTGCCGGTTCGGCCACGCGTCCGCCGGGCATCTGCACGCGTCCGATGTGCATGAGGCCGTTGAGGAATGTGCCGTTGGTGAGCACGACGCGGGCGGCGGTGAAGCGTGCGCCGGTGGCTGTGGCTATGCCGCGGAGGGTGTGGGTGCCCTGCGGGTCGGTGTCGATGAGCAGTGATGTGACGGCGTCCTGCCACATGTCGAGGCGTGGTGTGTGCTCGAGAGTGTGGCGCCATAGGGCTGAGAAGCGGTTGCGGTCGGCCTGCGCGCGGGGGCTCCACATGGCGGGGCCTTTGGAGCGGTTGAGCATGCGCATCTGTATGGCTGTGGCGTCGATGATGCGTCCCATGTGTCCGCCGAGTGCGTCGATTTCGCGGACGATCTGTCCTTTGGCTATGCCTCCGACGGCGGGGTTGCAGCTCATTTGCGCTATCTTGTTCATGTCGTGGGTGACGAGCAGGGTGTGTGCGCCGAGGCGCGCTGCGGCGGCCGCGGCTTCGCAACCGGCATGGCCGGCGCCAACAACAATGACATCGTAATGAAAATTCATTTGCGCAAGAAATGTAGAAATAAAAAACGGGAAAAGCGGCCTCAGCTTCCGGCGATGAATTCCGGCGGCAGCATGGCGAGGGCGGCGTCTTCGTGGGCTTCCATGATTTCTCGCTCTCCCGGGCCTTTGTCGTTGATGCCGCAGAGGTGGAGGATGCCGTGGATGATGACGCGCAGGAGCTCGCGCCTGTAGGTGGTGCCTACGAGCTCGGCGTTGGAGCGCACTGTGTCGAGGGAAATGAACATGTCGCCTGAGATTACGCGCCGGTGCGAGTAGTCAAAGGTGATGATGTCGGTAAAATAATCGTGGCTGAGGAACTGTCGGTTGACTTCAAGGATGCGCTCGTCGTTGCAGAAGATGTAGGAGACGGGTCCAAGGAAACGGTTGTGCGCGGCCGCGACTTGTTCAATCCATTGTTCAAGTCTGCGGGTGTCAACGCCTTGAAGTTGCACCCCTTCGCATATCCATTGAAATGCAGGTGTCATCAATTCGTAATTAGGACACAAAGTTAGCAATTTTTTTGGAAAAACAATGCGCGAGATGAATTTTATGCCGGATTGCTTATTTTTGTTTGTATGTGTATTTGGGGTTAATTTATTGAATGATAGTGTTTTATTGCAAAATTTGACGCGCTGAGATTTTAAAATATGATTGCGCACGGGCGGGAGGTGGTGGATTTTTGAGTGTCGCGGGCGCTGCGGGGTGTGTTTCGTTTTGTTTCGGGTGTTTCACCCTGAAACAGTGAAACAAGTGAAACAGGCGCTGCACGGATGCATGGCCGCCACGCGGCTGGCCGGGGTGCGGAGCTTGTTGGCCGGTCGGCGACGTGGACGTCGCCGCTCCACTACCGGCGGGCGCGGCTGCGGGGGGGTAGGACCGCTATGCGGCCCAGGCTGTGTGGGGGCGTTTTGTCCACAGG
>CAMWNB010000064.1 GCA_947175495.1 uncultured Porphyromonadaceae bacterium
CCCTTACCCCCCCCGCAGCACAGTGGGGATAGCGACGTCCGCGTCGCCGTGCGCCGGCATCGGCTGTTTTTTTAATTTCTTACTTTAATTTCGCTACGGAGCAGGGAGAAAAAAAGCGCGGGGACGGGAGCCTCCCTCCCCGCGCTTGAAAATTACTTCACAACCACCTTGCGGCTCTGGCCTGCGGCGTTGGCCACATAGATGCCCTTGGCAAGGTTGGTCAGACCCAGAGTGGTGCCTTCGGTGCTCTTCACCAGCTGGCCGGCCATGTTGTACAGCTTGATGCCGTTGGCGCCTGCCACGTTGATGGTATTCTCAGTCACGACGAAAGCCACATTGCTGTCGGCCACGATGTCGTTGATACCGGCTCCGCCCACGTTGTAGAAGTAGCAAGCGTCGAATGCGAAAGTGGTGCCTGCCACGTTGCCTGCGAGGAACGACATGATGTTGCCGCCCCATGCGCTCTTGTTGGCGAGGTTGAAAGTGGGCCACAGCTTCTTAAGGTCGCCGAGGCTGATGTCCACGCCCTGCCAGTCGTCATTGGCCTTTGCGCCGATAGAGGGGAAAATCACGCCGTTGTCGTTGAAGGCGTCGCCCAGAGCCACCTTGGCGGGATCCGAACCGTTGGCGCCGTCGTCAAGAAGGATGAGAGCGATCGACGCGGGAGCGTTGCCGCTGGGCGAGAAGTATGCGAGGTGGAAGCGGGTGTTGTCGTCGAAGTGGCTGAGATTCACACCTGCGCCGGCAGTTTCGCTCTTGGGGCCGTTGATGGCGAAGCCGCCGCCCGACCAGCCTGCGTCGCCGGTCACCGACAGAGAGGCATAGCCGCCCTCTTCCATGTCCACGCGGGGATAGCTTTCATCGCCGGGAGCGAGACCGGCCCAGTACCACAGGTTGCGGCCTTCCTCAGCCGACGGGCCGATGTAGGTCATCTTGGCGCCGGCTGCGGTGAGTTCGGCGATGCCGCCGTCCGACAGGATGATGTAGTCAACGGCCGAGGGGTTCTGAGCCTTTACCACGCTGGTGCTGGGATCCACCTGATACTGTGCCTGTGCGCTGAGAGCGAGCATGCCTGCGGCTGCGATAAGAGTAAACTTTTTCATGATAGAATTTAATTAAAAGTGGTTTTTATCGATTAACTGTTTGATTATCTTTTGGTTATCCATTGTTCCACGTGGAACAATTCCGTCATTTAAGTCGCTGAGTGCGAGAATCTTGCAACTTTTCCGGCCCTTAGGCGCGGGTCTGAGGCCGCATTCCGGCCCCGCGACCCGCAGCCACAAGACCCTGTCAATAGCCGGGATTCTGCTCCATCGGGTTCAGCACCAGCTCCTCTGTCGGCAGGGGGAACAGCTCATGCTTGCCGGGGATGAACGATGCCATCTCAGCACGGGCCTCGGCGCTCTCGTTCTTGCCATAGCTGCCGTTGTCCTTGTCCATGATCTGAGCGGCGATGCCCCAGCGCACGATGTCGAACCAGCGGTGGCCCTCCATGGCCAGCTCCACGCGACGCTCGTGGCGGATGGCGTCGCGCAGCGATGCCTCGTTGTCAGAGTAGCCGCGGTAGGCGGGGAAAGCGGGCAGCACGCCGGAAGCGTCGCTGTTGGAGCGCGCGCGGCTGCGCACCTGCTCCAGTGCCCATTTGGCCGCGTTCATGTCCTTGCCGCTCTCCAGAGCCGCCTCGGCGTAGAGCAGAAGCACGTCCGACGCACGCATCAGACGATAGTTGAGCGGGCTGCGGCTGTCGTGCGAGATAGAGGGGAAGTCCTCGCCCTCGCGATAGGAAGTCTTGCCGTTGTAGTAGGGCGAGCCGAGATAGGTCACCTCCACCTCGTCGAGCGATGCCTCGTCGGGCACGCCGATAGCCACATCACGGCGCGGATCGCCGGCCTCGAACTCGTCGTAGAGGTTCTGCGTCGGATGATTCCAGCCCCAGCCTTTCTTGCTGCCCAGCGAGCTCATGCGCGGACGCGTCAGGATGGTGGTGAAAGTGCCGCGGGTGAAGCCGAAAGCGCCTTCGCCGCTGCCGTAGTCGCTGGTGGGGTCCTCGACATACTGGATTTCAAACACGCTCTCCGGGCCGTTCTCGCCCGCCAGGGTGAAGTTGTCGGCGTAGACGCCGCACAGCGAATACTCACCCTTGTTGAACTCATCGTCCACGAACTTCTTGCCCCACTCGTAGGCGCTGTCATAGTCCTTCATGTAGAGATACACCTTGCAGAGCATGGCACGCGCGGCGCCGCGTGTGGCGCGGCCCAGGTCCTCGGGAGCGTATTCGCTCTTGCCCCACAGGCGGCTCTCGGCATTCTTGAGGTCGCTGACGATGCTCTCGTACACCTGCTCGGACGTGGCGCGCGGCTGCTGCCACTTGTCCGACGAGTCGAGCACTTCCTTCACCAGAGGCACGCCGCCGTAAACGCGCACCAGCTGGAAATAGTAGAACGCACGCAGGAAGTAGGCCTCGCCCAGGTAGCGCTCCTTGGTGCGCTCGTCGATGGTCTCGTCGGGGACGTACTTCTCGATTTCCTGCAGCGCCAGGTTGCAGCGGGCGATGCCCTGGTATTTGGCGCGGTAGTAGTCGAGGATGATGCCGTTGCTGGCGTTGGTCTTGAAATTGTCGATGTCGTAGGCGTCGGCGCCGTCGGCGATGTTCTGTCCGCCCTTGAGGGCGTCGTCGGACGCGATGTCGCCGATGTACCACTCGGCAAAGTAGCTGTGGGGGCCGTATTCCCACGCCAGGGGCACATAGCAGCCGTTGACGGTCTGCAGGCATGCCTCGCCCGACACGAAGAAGTCTTCAAGCTCGGTCGACCCGGGCGAGGGCTCGCCCAGCCAGTCGTTGCAGGCGGTGAGAGACAGCGCGATGGCTGCCGCACCGCATTTGAGTATGTTGCTGTAGGATTTCATTTCCTGTGTTTTTATGAGCTGATATTAGTAAGTGATGTTCACGCCGAAGAGGAAAGTGCGGCTCTGGGGATAGTTGCCGTAGTCCACGCCGCCGTTCACCTCGGGATCGAAGCCGCTGTATTTGGTGAGGGTGAACACGTTGGAGCACTGTACGTACAAGCGGCAGTTGGTCAGGCCCTTGGAGCCGAGCACCGAGCGGGGCAGTGTGTAGCCCAGCTGCAGGTTCTTGAGGCGGAAGTAGTTGCCGCTCTCGAGGAAACGGTCGCTGACGTAGTAGTTGATGGTGTTGCGGGGGTTGGCGATGGAACCGTCGGGGTTTTCAGCGGTCCATGCGTCGGCCATGACGGGCGACAGCACCGAAGTAGAGCCGTTGCTCTCGAGGCGATGGCGCATCTGATTGTAGATCTTGGAGCCTGCCACGCCCTGGAAGAAGAGCTGGAGGTCAAAGTCGCGGTACCATGCGCCGAGGTTGATGCCGTAGTTCACCTTGGGGATGGACGAGCCGAGATACACACGGTCGGCGCCGCCGTCGGTGATGCGTCCGTCACCGTCCTGGTCGCGGTACTTGATGTCGCCGGCGTGGAAGGGGATGTCGGCGGCGGTGTAGCCGGTGAGGTGGTCGAGCGCTTCCTGGTCGGTGCGGTAGATGCCTTCGGTCTCAAGACCCCAGAAATAGTAGAGAGGATAGCCCTGATTCACCACCTGCACCTGGCTGTAGTTGGTATAGATGGGTGCGCCGCCGTTGAGGCCCACGAGCTTGTTGTCGATGAAGGAGACGTTGCCGCCCACGCTGTAGCGGAAATCCTTGCCCACGTTGTTGGTGTGGTCGAGGCTGACTTCAATGCCCTTGTTGCGCACCTTGCCGACGTTGGCCGTGCTGGAATAGCGGTTGCCCACATGTGCGGGAGCGTTGACCGACATGAGCATGTCGTTGGTGTCGCGGATGAAGGCGTCAACCGAGCCGGTGAGGCGGTTGTTGAAGAAGCCGAAGTCCACGCCGGCGCTCCACTGCTCGGTGTTCTCCCAGTGGCCGTTGTTGTTGACCCATGTGAGCACGGCTGCGCCATTGACGAGGGTCTGCGTGGCGCCGAACACATAGCCCACGAAGGTGGGGCCGGGATAGGCCATGTT
Source organism: uncultured Porphyromonadaceae bacterium (assembly GCA_947175495.1). GTDB lineage: Bacteria > Bacteroidota > Bacteroidia > Bacteroidales > Muribaculaceae > CAG-873. The sequence continues at coordinate 4,039 of CAMWNB010000064.1, forward strand.
CTGCACGAAGGCGTTGTTGCTGATGTTGTCGTTGCCGACCTTACCCCAGCCGAAGCGGATCTTGAGGTCGTTCAGAGGCTGGAAATCCTTGAGGAAAGCTTCGTTGCTGATGCGCCATGCGGCGGCGAAGGAGGGGAAGTAGCCCCAGCGGTTCTGCGGGAAGCGGCTCGAGCCGTCGGCACGGAAGTTGACAGTGAGCAGATAGCGGCTGTCGAACGAGTAGTTGACGCGCCCGAGCCACGACTGGCGGCGGTTGCGCGCCACGCTGTCGCCGGGACGGCCGAAGTCGTCGGTCACCTGCGAGAGGAACCAGTTGCGGTCCACGGGATTGAGGATACTGGAGCCGGAGTTTCCGATGCTGTAGTAATTGTACTCCTCGACGGTGAAGCCGGCCATTGCCGTGAGGCTGTGCTTGCCGAAGTCGTTGGTGTAGGTGAGGATGTTGTCGACGTTCCAGTAGGAGCTGCGCGCCATTGACGAGCTGAGGAAGTTTTTCTCGCGCTTGTCGTAGGCCGACACCTCGTAAGCGTCGCCGAAACTGCGGTCGCGGGTGATGCGGTAGTCGAAATTGAAGCTCGAGCGGAGCATGAAGTGCTTGACTGGCGTCAGTTCAAGATAGGCGTTGCCCACGAAGCGGTCGCTGTTGACCTTGGGGTGGGAGTACTCGACCATGGAGAATGGGTTGGTCACATTCTTGAAAGCCGAGCCGGCGGAGATGCGGCCGCCCATGTCGGCGCCCTTGCGGTTGACGGTGCCTGCGGGATAGTGGGTGGGATCCCAGGGAGCCATCGCGAAGGCCGCCGAGATGATGTTGGCGCCTGCGCTCTCGCTGTTGTCGCCGCTCTCGTAGGCGTTCTTGGCCACGGACGACATGAAGGTGACGTTCTCGCCAATCTTCATCCAGGGGAATGCCTTGAACGAAGTGTTGAGGCGCGCGGTGAATCGATTGTAGTCCGAGCCGATGATGATGCCCTCCTGTCCGAACCAGCTTGCGCTGACGGAATAGGTGGAGCGGTCGGTGCCGCCGTCGATGGCCAGATGGTAGTTCTGAATGAGACCGTCGCGGAACACCTCGTCCTGCCAGTCGGTGTCGACTGCCGAGTAGTCAAAGCCGGCGGGATTGTTGACGGGATCGTAGACGGTGGGATAGTAATCTGAGGAGCGCACGCCCTGGTAGAGGTTCAGCCACTGGTTGAAGCCTTGTTCGGCATACACTTTCTTGGCCGCGGCGTTGCCGTTGATGGCCACGTAGGCGTCGGCGTAGTCCTTGGCGTTCATAACTTCAAGTTTTTTCCAGCGCGACTGCACGCCCACATAGCCGTTGAAGGTGATGTGGGAAGGCTGCGAGAGGCCGCCGCTCTTGGTGGTGACGATGATGACACCATTGGCTCCTCGGGAGCCGTAGATGGCCGTGGCCGACGCATCCTTAAGCACTTCGATGCGCTCGATATCGTTGGGCGACAAGAAGTTGATGTCGTCGGCAATAACGCCGTCCACCACATATATAGGGCTGGAGCCGTTGACGGAACCTACACCGCGGATGCGCACTTCGGCACCTGCGCCCGGACGGCCCGTGAGGGAATTGACTGTGACGCCGGCCACCTGTCCCTGCAGAGCATTGCTGAGCGATGCCGCGGGCGTCTTGGCGAGCTTGTCGCCGTTGACGCTGGAAACAGAGCCCGTGAGGTCGCTTTTCTTGACCACACCATAGCCCACGACCACGAGTTCGTCGAGGCTCTCGGTGGTGGGAGTGAGGGTGACATTGATGACGGAACGTCCGCCTACTGCCTCCTCCACACCGTTGCAGCCTATGTAGGAAAACTGCAAGGTGGCATTGCGGTCGACGGTGATGATGTACTTGCCGTCGATGTCGGTGACTGAAGCGGCCTTACCGCCCTTGACATTGACAGATGCTCCGATGAGCGGCTCGCCGTCCTCGGCTCCGACAACGGTGCCGGTGACAGTGATGTTCTGGGCATACACGCCAAGAGCAAGCACCATAAAGAATAATGTCTGTAGGAGTCTATTCATGGTTGGATGAATGAAGTTTTAGGTCTACTACTATATTATTAATATCTGTTTCGCTTTTTCCAAAACTGCCGAAACCTGTTTCATGGATTCGATGTCGCAAAATTACGCCTGCGCGAATTGTCTGTCAAGTTTTTCACCCCTACAATAACTCTACAACACCAAACAGCGCCCCCTACACAAACTTTACCTACCAACGCTAATGCATTATTTTACAATTATTTAGTAAATATATGTTATAAAACATATTTTACAAAACGCACCTACATGAACATTTTTTCGCATCTTTGCATTGTAAAAACCGGTGACCATGGCACAACGTATAAAAAAGACCCTTCTTTTAACATTACTTACCATGCTCGCGGCCCTTCACGGCGCCGCATCTGGCTTTTTGGAAGTGCGCAACTTTCCCCGCGCCTCCTACAAGGGCGGCCCGCAGAACTGGGATGTGATCCAGGATTCGGTGGGCAACCTGTATGTGGGCAACCGCGACGGCATGCTGTCGTTCGACGGAGAGCGGTGGCACAAATATGTGCTGCCCAACCTGTCGACCGTGCGCGCCATGCTCTACGACAAGGACACCGACCGCATATATGTGGGCGGCTCGGAGGAATTCGGCTACTTCTCGCCTCACGCGCTGACCGGCGCGCTTGAGTACACGTCGCTGCTGCCGACGCTGCGCGGCGACCGGCCGCACTTCACCGAGATATGGAACATACACTCTCTTGGCGGCAAGATATGGTTTCAAGGCGACTACCACCTTTTCTGCTACGACGGCACAGGCACGGACGTGATAGCCTCGGCCGACCGCATCTCGTGTTCGGCACTGATAGGCAGCGCATTGTTTGTGGGTTTTGAAGAAGGCGACATAGGCAGTGTGGCCGGAGGCGCAATCACGCGACTGGATACGCACAGCGTCCTGGCAGGCAAGAAGATACAGGCGATGCTGCCCGGACCGGGCATCGTGCTTGTGTGCACGCCCATGGACGGCCTGTACAGCTACGACGGCGACGGAGTGCAACCCTATGCGAGCGGCATAGACGGCTTTCTGCGCGAAAACCAGCTGTTTTGCGCAGTGCGCAGCGGCGACGACTATGTGTTCGGAACGGTGACGGGCGGCGCCGTGGTAAAGAACTTCACTACGGGCAACACCCGCTATGTCAACCGCATGAACGGCATGCAGAACAACACGGTGCTGAACGCCGGTTTTGACAAGAGCGGCAACATCTGGCTGTGCCTGGACAACGGATTGGACTACGCCATCTACAACTCGCCGCTGTCCAATCTGATAGGCTCGTCGAACGACGTGGGCGCCGGCTACGCTTCGCTGCGCTACGGCGACCGCGTGTACTTCGGCACCAATCAAGGTCTTTACTCCACGCCCTACCCTTTCGAGAGTTCTCCGAGCCCGCTGGATCTGCGACGCGAGTTTCAAGGCCAGGTGTGGAACATAACGGAGTGTGACGGCGGCTTTTTCGTGGCCGGCGACGCAGGAACTTATGTGCACCGCGGCGGAACATTCGAGAAAATAGCCGGGCTGACAGGCACGCACAAGGTGCTGGAAGTGCCCGGAATCAAGGACACAGCCATAGCGTCGTGCTACGACGGCTTCCACCTGCTGCGCAAAGACGGCGGGAAATGGCGCAATGCCGGAATGATCAGCGGCGGCAACGACGCGATGGGCGCGTTTCACTTCGACAACATGGGAAACATGTGGTTCGGCCACTGGCTGCGCGGTGTGTACCGCCTTCATTACGAGCCGCGCACCAACTCGTTCAACGTGAACAAGCTATACACCGACAATAACGGACTGCCGAGCACGCGCGACAACTATGTGACAATCTTCAACGGGCGCCCGGTGTTCACAAGCGCACTGGGCTTCTACACCTACGACTATGCGTCGGACAGCATAGTGCCCGACTCGGAAATCGAGAACATCTACAAGACCCCGGAACGGGGCTCGCTGCACTTTGACAAGGGACGGCTGGTACTGATAGGACAAACCGGCATAAACGTGGCATCGCCCGACGACACAGGCAATTACCGCACGCAGCTGACCATCGCCAAATCACTAAAAGACCGGATGGTGAACGGCTTCGAGGACGTGAACGTGATAGACTCGGACGAGGTGATTGTGGCCAACCAGGACGGCTTCTGGAGTGTGAATCCCAAAGGCGGAAGGAGGCCCGAATGGGAGCCTCGCGCCTTTGTCGGAGCGGTGTACGCCAACACCGACTCGCTGGTGTATCTTGCGGGACTGAAACCGGGAGCCGCTCCGCAGCTGAAGCTGGAACACGAGCTGAACTCGCTGCGATTCGAGTTTTCGTGTCCCGACTTCCAGACAACGCGCGGCGTGCTGTACAGCTCGTATCTTGAAAACTACGACAAGGACTTCAGTCCGTACACAACGGAGTCGTCGCGCGAATACACACAGCTGCACGAGGGTTCCTACGTGCTGCATCTGAGGGCATTCAACCGCAACACCGGCGAGGAGAGCGAGACTGCCTTCAGCTTCCGGATAACGCCGCCGTGGTACCGCTCGGTAGTAGCGATGATAGTGTACTCTCTGCTGTTCGCGGCTATGGTGATATGGCTGGCCTACATGCTGCAACGCTGGAAACTGAACACCGAACGGCGCGCGGAGATAAAGAAAGAAGAAGAGCTGTCGGAAATGCGGCGCAGGGCCGAACGCGAGGCGCTGCAAAAGGACTACGAAATCTCGAAGCTGAAGTCGGACCAGCTGGAAGTGGACGTGAAGCACAAAAGCACGGAGCTGAGCAACGCCACGATGAACCTTATACGCAAGAACGAGATTCTGCACGAAATCGCGTCAAAGATAACGAAGATTCAGGAACTCACTGCCCACGACAAGACAGTGCAACGCCATCTGAGCGCGATCCAGACGTCGATCAAGGACAACATCAGCCATGATGATGACCAGAATGCGTTCAACCGCAATTTCGACATCGTGTACGGCGACTACACAAAGCGCCTGCGCGAGCGCTATCCGCAACTTACGCCGTCGGACGTGCGCCTGGCGTGCTATCTGAAGATGGGACTGAGCAGCAAGGAGATAGCTCCGCTCGTAAACATATCGTACAAGAGCGTGGAAATGGCGCGCTACCGCCTTCGCAAGAAAATGGAGCTGGACAGCGACACGAGCATCACCGACTATCTGGCGAATTTCTGAGGAGCCCTCTTTCGAGAAAGTCCTGCAAATCAGAAGCGGGCACACCTCCCCGATTGAAGTGACCCCAAAAAGTTGGACGGTTAAACATTAACCAGTTATAGAAAGAGT
>CAMWNB010000065.1 GCA_947175495.1 uncultured Porphyromonadaceae bacterium
GCGTCTATACATAATGCACCCCAAAAGTTTTGTGTCCAACTTTTGGGGTGCAGTTTAGTTCAGGGCGGCCTCCTTTATTTTCCCACATTTGCGTCGGAAAAGGCGCAAAAACAGATTAAATTACTATTTTACTGACGATTAGCGACTTTACTTGCGATTGTTCCACGTGGAACAATCACAGCCTATTGCCAGCCGCCGCCGAGCGCTTTGTAGAGAGTGGCGAGCGCAAGATACTGGTCGCGCACGGCGTTGGACAGACCGATCTGCGCGTCGAAGTAGCGGCGCTGGGCGTCGAGCACGTCAATGTAGTTGAGCGTGCCCGCGCGATACTGGATATGGGCCAGCTCTACATACTTGAGCGCGGCATCGCGCAGGTCGCGGCGACGGTCCACCGTCTCGGCAGCCTTGCGCATGGCCGTGGAGGCGTCGCTGACATCGCGGAACGCCGCCAGCACGGCCTGCTCGTAGGCATAGCGGGCACGGTCGTAGGCGGCAATCGACGCCTGGTATTTGCGCTTGTTGCGGCCGAAATCAAGAATGGTGCCGGCGATATTGCCGAGCGTGTAGGAGAAGGGCGACTTGAACAGTCCGGCCAACTCGTCGTTCTCCCAGCCGCCGGTCACCGCTATGCGCAGACGCGGAAAGCGATTGGCATAGGCCACGCCCACGGCCGCCATCGCGCTCTGCAAGCGGCGCTCGGTGGCGCGCACGTCGGGGCGGCGTTCAAGCAGGCCCGAGGGGAGCGCCACGGGCAGTTTGTCCTCGTCGAGAGGCGACAGCTGCAGGCGGCCGCGGTTGATATGCTCCTCGGGATAGCGGCCCATCAGCAGGGTGAGAGCGTTCTGCGTGGCGCGGATACGGCTTTCAAGGCCGGGCACGAGAGCCGCCGTGGTGGCAAGTTCCACCTGCGCCTGACGGTAGGGGGTCTCGTGGGTGAGACCGCCTTCGAACCTCAGTTTGGCCATGCGCACGCTCTCCTCGCGGGTGCCGAGCGTGCGGCGCACGATGTCGAGCTCGTTGTCGAGCGCCACAAGGCGATAGTACAGCTCCACCACCTCGGCGACAAGTGTCATGCGCGCGGCGCGCATGTCGTCGATAGTGGCCAGGAAGTCTTCCCTGGCGCCGCGGCGCTCCCACTTGCGGCCGCCCATGAGGTCGATTTCCCAGGCCACGGTGGCTTTGATGTCGTACTCGGGGTCGCTCACATGCGCCTCGCCCCTGTAGTCGTTGGTCTCGTAGGTGCCGCCTACGATTCCGGTGATTGTGGGCGCGAGGTTCACGGCCGCCACGCCGTAGGTGCGGCGCGCCTCCTCCACGCGGGCCATAGCCGCGGCGAGGTCGCGGTTGTGGTCGAGAGTCTCGGTGATGATGTCGGCCAGGTCGGCGTCGGTGTAGACGCGCCACCATTCCATGTCGGCGAGCGTGGCCGAGTCGGTGGTGGCCCGGATGCCGGGCACACTCTCGGGCACATCGCCGAGCTGAGGCTCGACACACTCGCGCACGCCCGAGCACGACGAAGCGGCGAGCATCATCGCCACAGGCAGCGCAAGCATGGCAGCGGCGTGGCCGCGACGGCGCAGGCGGCCCATAATCTTATTGATCATAACGAAGAAGAAAGGCACATAAACGATGCCGACGGTGATGGCCACAAGCATGCCGAAGAACACGCCCGTGCCTATGTCGCGGCGGGCGGCCGAACCGGGGCCGGAGGCAAACACCAGAGGCAGCAGGCCGAGGGTGAAGGCCAGCGAGGTCATCACGATGGGGCGGAAGCGCAGACGCGCGGCGGTCACGGCCGCCCGCACGGGCTCTATGCCCTTGGCCGTCTCCTCGGAGGCAAACTCCACGATGAGGATGGCGTTCTTGGCCACAAGGCCCACGAGCATCACGAGGCCGATCTGGAAGTAGACGTTGTTCTCCAGGCCGCAGAGCCACACGCCGGCATAGGCGCCCATGCCGGCCACGGGCAGCGACAGAATCACTGCCATGGGAATGGTCCAGCTCTCGTACTGGGCGGCGAGCACCAGAAACACGAACAGGAAGGCGAGGCCCAGCACAAGACCCGTGTTGGCGCCCTCGTGCTTCTGCTGGTAGCTGAGGCCGCTCCACTCCACGCCGATATTGTCGGGCAGATGCTCGCGCACAATTTCCTCGAGCGCGTCCATGGCCTCGCCGGTGCTGTAGCCGGGCGCGGCCTCGCCGCTGACAGTGGCGGAGTTGAACATGTTGAAGCGCGCGATGGTGCCGGGGCCGGTGGTGTAATGGCTCTTGCCGAGCGAGGTGACGGGCACCATGTCGCCCGAGCCGCTGCGCAGGAAGAAGAGGTTGAGATTGTCGCGGTGGGCGCGGTAGCGCGCGTCGGCCTGCACGTACACGCGGTAGATGCGGTTGAACATGTTGAAGTCGTTGACATACACCGAGCCGGTGAAGGCCTTCATGGTGGAGAATATGTCGCTGACGGGGATTCCGAGCTGCTGGGCGCGGTCGCGGTCCACGTCGAAAAAGAGCTGCGGGATGTCGGACTGCATCGAGGTGGACAGCGAGCCGAGCGCGGGATAGTCGGCGGCGTAGCGCCGCAGGGTGTCGACGGCGGCGGCAAGGTCGTCGTACGACGCGTCGCCACGCGCCTCGAGCACCATCTCGTAGCCGCCGGAAGTGCCCAGGCCCGGGATGATGGCAGGAGTGAAGGCATAGGCGTTGCACTCGGGATATGTGGCGAACTCGGCGAGGGCGCGCGCGCGCACCTCAGCCAGCGAGTTGGGGCCGCGCTCGCCGGAGGGCTTGAGGATGACGGTGAGCGTGCTGTGGGCCTGGTTGGAGCCTGTGCGGGGCGACGAGCCCGTGACGTTAAGCACATATTCCACATCGCGGTCGGCCATGAGGAACTGCAGGGCCCGGTCCGTCACGGCGCGCGTGCGCTCGATGGTGGCGCCTTCGGGCAGCTCGAGCTCGACGGTGAAGTAGCCCTGGTCCTCGGCGCTCATGAAGCTCGTGGGCACAAAGCGGTTCATCACCCATATGAGCGCGATGATGATGCCGAAGGCGGCTATCATGCGCTTCGGGACGTTGACGGCCTTCAGAATCATGCGGCAGTAGAAGTTGTTGCCGCGTGCGAGCCAATAGTTGATGAGGCGGAACACGCGGGCCTTGCGGCGTCCGCGCTGCGGGCGCAGAAGAGCCGCGCACATCACCGGCGACAGCGTGAGGGCCACGATGGTGGAGATGATGACGGAGACGGCGATGGTGATGGTGAACTGGCGGTAGAGCTGGCCTGTGATGCCCGGCAGGAAGCTGACGGGCACGAACACGGCGCAGAGCACCAGCGACATGGCTATGAGCGCCGAGCCGAGGCCGCTCATGGCGCGGCGTGTGGCCTCGCGCGCGTCGACGCGCTCGCTTTCCATGATGCGGTCGACGTTCTCGACCACGACGATGGCGTCGTCCACCACGATGCCTATGGCGAGGATGAGGCCGAGGAGGGTGAGCATGTTGAGCGAGAATCCGAACACGAGCATTACGCCGAAGGTGCCGATTAGCGAGATGGGCACGGCTATGACGGGGATGAGCGTGGCGCGCCAGTTCTGAAGCGAGAGGAACACCACGACGATGACGATGAGCAGCGCTTCCAGGAAGGTGCGGTAGACGTGGTGGATGGAGTCGGAGATGTACTCCGTCATGTCGAAAGGAATGACGTAGGACATGCCGTCGGGGAAGCTGCGGCTGATCTCGCGCATTTCCTTCTTGACATTCTCGGCCACCTCGAGGGCGTTGGCACCCGGGAGCATGTTGATGTTGAGCACGGCGGCGTTGCCCCGGTTGATGCCGCTCTCGGTGGCATAGCTCTGGGCGTCGAGGCGTATGTCGGCCACATCGCTGAGGCGGATCACGGAGCCGTCGGCATTGGCGCGCAGCACGATGCTTCCGAACTCCGCGGGCGACGACAGGCGGCCGCGTGCGATGATGGGCATGGTGATGTCGATGTCGCTGATGGGCGCCTGTCCGAGAACGCCTGCTGCCGACTCGCGGTTCTGGTCGAGGAGGGCGCGGCGGATGTCGCTGACGGTGAGGCCCAGGTCGGCGAGCTTGTCGGGCATGACGTGTATCTGCATGGAATAGTAGCGGCTGCCCACATTGCTGATGGAGCCTACGCCGGGCACGCGGCGCAGCAGGTCGAGGATGTTGAGCGTGACGTAGTTGCTGAGATACACCTCGTCGAATTTGGTGTCGAGCGAGAGCACGGTGATGGTCATGAGACGGTTGGCCGTCTCCTTTTCCACGGAAATGCCGTTCTGCACCACTTCGACCGGGAGGCGCGCCTCGGCTTTCTTGATTCGGTTCTGCACGTCGACTGCCGCCAGCTCGGGGTCCACGTCGATGTCGAATGTGATAAGGGCCGTGAATCCGCCGGAGTTGGAGCTTTTGCTGTCCATGTAGAGCATGCCGGGTGTGCCATTGAGTTCCTGCTCGATGGGCGTGGCCACGGCCTGCGTCACCGTCATGGCGTCGGCGCCGGGATATGATGCCGTCACACGCACCACGGGCGGCACGATGGACGGGTACTGGTCGACAGGGAGCATGACCAGGCCGATGCATCCCAGCAGCACTATCACGATGGACAGCACGATGGAGAACACCGGGTGCTCCAGGAAGAAATTCTTTTTCATAGCCTTAACGGATGGAGTCGGACACTACGGGACGCACTTTCATGCCATGGCGGAGCTTGTGGTAGCCCTCGGCCACGATACGCTCGCCGGAGGAGAGGCCGCGCTCGATGATGATATCGTTGCCCACCTCGGGGCCTGTCTCGACGAATCGCTTCTCGACGAAGCTGTCGGGCAGGACCACATAGACGAAGGCGCCGCCTTTCTCGATGACGAGAGCCTTTGAGGGAATCTCGATGGCGTCGGCGCGCACGTCCATCAGCAGCTTCACTTTTGTGAACTCGCCCGGGAGAAGCGCACGCTCGGGGTTGGGCATCTCGGCGCGCACGCTGAAGGTGCCGGTCTTGGGGTCGACCTGCGGGGAGGCGAAGTCGAGCATGCCGCGGTGGGGATAGACGGAGCCGTCGGCGAGGGTGACGGTGACGTAGGGATTCCAGCCGCGGTGTTCGTCGTCGTGGCCGAGATTGACGTTTCGTTCCTTGCTGCGCAGATAGTCGAGGGCTGTCATGGAGAAGTCGATGCGCACGGTGTCGCTCTTGACGATGGTGGCCAGCAGCGACTTGGCACCGGGACCGACGAGTGTGCCGATGTCGGCACCCGTCTCGGAGATGTAGCCGGAGGTGGGTGCGGTGACCTGCGTGTAGCTGAGCGTCTGCGTGGCTTGCTTGAGGTCGGCCTCGGCCACGCCCACTTCTGCCTTGGCGGTCTCGTAGGCTGCCACGGCGTTGTCGAGGTCGAGCTGCGACGCGGCGTTCTGTGCGAAGAGCGGGCGAATGCGGTTGAGGTCGCGCTCGGTCTTCTGCGCCACGGCGCGTGCCTTTTCCAGGGATGCGCGTGCGCGCTCGGCGTTGGCTCGGTAGACGGTGGGGTCGATGATGAAGAGCAGGTCGCCCTTGTCGACGTAGCTGCCCTCGCGGAAGCGCATGCTCTGCAGGTAGCCTTCGACGCGTGCGCGCACCTCGACGAACTGCTGGGCGCGGATTCGGCCTGCAAACTCGCCGTAGATGTTGACGTCGTGCTTGCTGACGGGCATCACTGCCACGACGGGCAGCTCGGCGGTCTTGGGCTTGGGACGCGAAAGCCAGACAAACAATACGATTGCGGCGGCCACGACCACGGCGATTCCCGCCCATGCTGCTATGCTTATCTTCCTGATAGAATCGAGAAACTTCGACATGATAGTATGTGATGATTGAATGTGATAATATTAAAACCCGCGCGGCGGCGGATTTGTTTGCAAATTTACGCAAATAAAGCATGCGCCGTCCGATATTGTAAACGAACGGCGCAAATGCGTAAATGAAGAGCCGCGCGAGCTATTCAAATATGTGGCTGAGCTTGCTGAAAATGCGGTTTTTCTCGGCCTCGGTGGGCTGCATGTTGGGCGAGTTGCGCAGGCTTTCCACTGCCGAGCGCTCTGCGTCGGAGAGTTTCTCGGGGATGTAGACCATGACGTTGATGAGCTCGTCGCCCACGGGGCTTCCGTCGGTTGAGGGCAAACCCTTGCCGCGCATGCGCAGCACCTTGCCCGGCTGCGTGCCGGGGGCAATGTTGAGGCGTGCGCGTCCTCCGATGGTGGGCACTTCGACGCTGCCGCCGAGGGTGGCGGTGGGGATGTCGAGCATGAGGTTGTAGATGACGTCGTTGCCGTCGCGGATGAGCTGCGGATGTTTTATTTCTTCAATGACCACGAGCAGGTCGCCGTTGACGCCACCGCCGCGCGGGGCGTTGCCGCGTCCTTTCACGGTGAGTGTCTGTCCGTCGGCCACGCCTGCGGGCACATGGAACGAGACTTGCTCTTCCTTGCGCTGCACGCCCTCGCCGTTGCAATAGGAGCAACGCTCGGTGATGACCTTGCCGTTGCCCTCGCATGCGGGGCATACGCTCTGCACCTGCTGGGGGCCGAAGATGCTCTGCTCCACGGAGGTGACGATGCCGGTGCCGTGGCAGGTGTTGCATGTGGCGAAAGCGGTGCCGTCCTTGGCTCCAGTGCCGTTGCAGTGGTCGCACTTGACGTAGGTGGGCACCTTGAGGGTTTTGTCGACGCCTTTGGCGACTTCCTCGAGGGTGAGCTTGATGCGAATGCGCAGGTCGGAGCCACGGCGCTGACGGCGACGCGGCGAGCCTCCGGTGGCACCTCCGAAGGGTCCTCCGGCACGGCGGCCGCCGAAGATGTCGCCGAACATGGAGAAGATGTCGTCCATGCTCATGCCTCCGGCCGAATAGTACTCTCCGCCTCCGCCGGGGAATCCCTGCGGGCCCATAGAGTGGCCGAACTGGTCGTATTTCCGGCGTTTTTCGGGGTTGCTGAGCACGTCGTAGGCCTCGGCCGCCTCCTTGAATTTCTCTTCGGCGGCCTTGTCGCCGGGATTTTTGTCCGGGTGGTACTTGATGGCGAGCTTGCGGTAGGCTTTCTTTATGGCGTCGGCATCGGCGTTGCGGTCGACACCGAGCACCTCGTAGTAATCGCGTTTGTCCATATCGGAAACTGTATTATGCACCGACGGCCACCTTGGCGTGGCGCAGCACTTTGTCGTTGATCATATAGCCTTTCTGCACGGTGTCGATGACTTTGCCCTTTTGCTCGTCGGAGGGTGCGGGCACGGTTGCGATGGCCTCGTGCATGTCGGCATCGAAGTCGGCCCCGGTGCTTTCCATGGGCTTGACGCCGTTGTCGGCGAGATATTTCACGAGTTTGTTGTATATCAGCTCCATGCCTTCGCGCACACCCTCGGCGTTGTCGGTGGCGGCGGTGGCTTCAAGACCGCGCTCGAAGTCGTCGACGATCGGGAGCAGACCTGCGAGCACTTTTTCGGCTCCGTTGCGCAGAATCTCGGCTTTTTCCTTGACGACGCGCTTGCGGAAGTTGTCGAAATCGGCCATGAGGAAGAGGTATTCTTTCTTCTCTTTCTCCACGGCTGCGCGTGCGTCGTTGAGCTGCTGCTGCAGTGCTTCGATGCGCTGCATCTCCTCGCATGCTTCTTCGGCGCCCTGCTCGGCGTCGGCCTCGGGCATTTCGTCCATTATTTCGGGGATTTCGGCCTCGGGCGCTTCTTCCTGAGGCTTTGCGGGATTATGATGATTGTGCTTGCTCATATTATCTTATCATGTGATTTTTATACGTTGTGCTAATGCAAAAATGCTGCCAAACCTCTCGGCAGGGGCTTTCCGCGATTATTTTTATAACAAAAAAGACAATATATCGTTCACTTGCACGCGCCGGGGCTTGTCCTCCTACCTGCACGCGAGGGGACCGCTCCAGCATGCGCAGCCGCTGATGGCGGCGATGGCGCTTTCTGCCATTTTGGCAGACTCGAAAATGCCGAATACGGCAGAGCCGGAGCCGCTCATGGCCGAGTAGACGGCGCCGGCGGCGCGCATGTGGCCTTTAAGCTGCTCTATCTCGGGCAGCCGCGCGCCCACGGATGCCTCGAAATCGTTGGCGAACACGCCTTCCCACTGCACGGCGGGCAGCGATGCGGCGGCGGCCAGCGACGACGGGCGCTCGCGTGGCGTCACTCCTGCGTAGGCGGCAGCCGTGCTGACGCTACGTCCCTCGGGCTTGGCTATGGCAATGTGCAGCCCGTCGAGATTCATCTCCACGGGCTCCAGAACGGTGCCGGTGGCGGTGGCGAGCATGGGGCGGTTGTGGATGAAGAAGGGGCAGTCGGCGCCGATTCCGGCCGCTATCGCGGCCAGGCGCTCACGGCTGATGCCGAGGCCGAACACTTCATTGAGGCCAACCAGGGTGAAGGCGGCGTCGGACGAGCCTCCGCCGAGGCCTGCGCCGTCCGGCACTATCTTGCGCAGATAGATGTCAGCCCCCGGCATGTCGGGACGCTCGGCCTTGAGAGCGCGCCAGGCTTTCATCACCAGGTTCTTCTCCGGGGGGCAGGCCACGGGGCGTCCCGAGCACGTCAGTGTGGTAGCCTCGCCCGGAGCCGCCGGCACTATCTCGAGGATGTCGGCCCAGCCTGTGGGGAGCATCAGTGTCTCCAGGTCGTGGTAGCCGTCGGGGCGTCGGCGCAGTATGTTGAGGCCGAGGTTGATTTTAGCGTTGGGGAAGAGTATCATATATCGCAGGGTGAGTGGCTATGTTGTTGCTGAGACCATAGTAGCCGATGCCCCCGATGCGCCGCAGGCCTATCTTGTCCTTGCCGGCCGAGAAATGCTCGCTCAGATAGAGGGGCAGCAGCGGTGTGAGCACATAAAATGCAAATGCCATGCAGAAATTGGCAGTCATCACCTGCAAGTAATTGGCATTCCATGGTCTTTCGCTTTTCAATATTTATTCTTTCACTGCAAATTTACCATTTCTATTTCAGTTTCGGTTTGCCGCTGCAAATCTAAGGCGCTGCAAAATTACAAAAAAAAACGCAGGCTCCGATATAAGTCGGCCTTATCGGGACATGTGCCGATTTTAGAGGGTGTTTCTGCACGGCGCAGTCGGCCGCCATCACCACAAAAAGGATGCAGCCAAGCATTATCGTTTGAATATGTATTTCCTATTCCACCTTCTGTCCGGGTAAGATGTTATATCGGTTAGGG
>CAMWNB010000066.1 GCA_947175495.1 uncultured Porphyromonadaceae bacterium
GTGCCCATAAGGCCGCCGGCGGTGTCCTCGTCGTATTTCAGCAGGTCGATGATGTCGCCGGCCTGTTCCACGTCGTCGATGCGCGAGAGGATTTCATCGCGGTCTTCCTCGTCGAGCTGCTGGATAAGGTCCACGGCATCGTCCGTGTCGAGGTGGTCGATCTGCTTGGCGATCATCTCGGCAGGCATCGCGTCGAGCAGTTTCTGGCGGTCGTCGTCGTCAAGTTCCATCAGCACCTCGGCCGCTGTCTCGTCGTCAAGCAGGCGGTAAAGGTACTCGGCCTCGCTGATGTCGAGATCCTGATACAGCTCGGCTATGTCGGCAGGGTGCAGGTCGGCCAGCGCAAGCCGCGCGCGCTCGTCGTTGTGCTCCTCGATTATGGAGCGGATTTCGTCAAGGTATTCGGGAGTGAATTCTTTCATTGCCGACGGAGTTTTTCCACCTCGAGAGTGAGTTCTACAAACTGGTCAACCGACAGTTGCTCGGGCCTCATGCCCAGCAGAGGCGTGTCGGGCAGAGCCGTACCTGCGGGCAGAAGCCCGCGCACGCTGTTGCGTATGGTCTTGCGGCGCTGGCCGAAGGTGGTTTTTACCACGGTTTTGAACAGCGCTTCGTCGCATCCGGCGTCGGTGCGTGTGTTGCGGCGCAACTCTATCACGCCGCTGTGCACCTTGGGCGGGGGATTGAACACGCCCGGAGGCACGGTGAACAGATAGCGCACGTCGTACCACATCTGCAGCAGCACGCTTAGTATGCCCCGGGCCTTGGTGCCCGGCGCGGCGGCCAGGCGTTCGGCCACCTCCTTCTGCAGCATTCCGGAGCAGAAGGGCACCTGCTCGCGATAATCGAGCATATGGAAGAATATCTGCGACGATATGTTGTAGGGATAGTTGCCGATGAGGGCGAACTGCTCGCCGCCGAACAGCTCGTCGAGCGGCAGCCGCAGGAAGTCTCCCTCGATTATGCGCCCGTCGAGGGCGGGGAAGTGGGAGCGCAGATAGGCTACGCTTTCGGTGTCGATTTCCACCACGCGCAGGTCGCGCCCCGCGTTGAGGATATACTGTGTGAGCACGCCCATGCCGGGGCCTATCTCCAGCACGGGGAGGTCCGGTGCGCTGTCAAGCGTGGCCGCGATGCGCGATGCCACTCCGAGGTCGGTGAGGAAATGCTGCCCGAGGGCTTTTTTGGGTCGTACGTTCGCCATGCTGCAAAGTTACTAATTTTTTGCGCCTATACGACAATCCCCCGTGCAAAAAATGCGCGGGGTCTTAGGTGTGTTGTGCGGTCCGGGATCAGAACGCGTAGCTCAGACCCAGCGAGGGCGTCCAGGCGCGGATGCAGTAGTCGGCGGTGAAGGTGCGCGTCGCAGGCAGCCCCAGCTCGGGCTTCGATGCGGCCAGCAGGTCGACGTAGGTGCAGCTGCGGTTGCGTGCGTTGAGACCTGCCACATACATCAGTGCGAAATCGATGCTCAGACCTTTGACGGGACGGAACGACAGGCCTGCCGACGGGTCGATTTTAGTGGTGCCGGGAGTCTCGGGGTTGTAGTTGTTGTCGCGCACGGGAGTTGTGTCCACCATGATGCCGGCGCGCACGTCGAGGCGCTTTGTTGCGGCGAACTGTACGCCGGCCTTCACGGCCCATGCGTTGCGGTAGTCCTTGGCGATGTGCTGGTCGAATGCCGTCAGCTTGTCGTCGAGAAATTCCACGTCGAGCGAGCGGTAGGCGCTCCAGCCTGTCAGCTGCGCGTCCAGCGCCACCGTCCAGCGGTCGGTGGGTTTGTAGCCGAGACCGAAAGTCAGCACGTAGGGCGCCGGCATGGTGGCCTCGAAGTTGGCCTGGTTGATGATGCCGAGTGACGGCTGCAGCACGGCTGCCGCCAGATCGTCGGCATAGCGCACCGTGGCTGTGCCGGCATCCACTGTGAGGTTCATCTTGGAGCGGAAGCTCACGCCGGCGGTCAGCTGCTTGGTGATGTCGTACATCACGCCCACGTTCACGCCGAAGGCAGGCTTGGCTGTGCCGTTGAGGTTGACCGATGCCGGTGTTGTCGTGCCGTAGCGGTAGCCGGCGGGGATGCCCATGGCTGCGCCCATGCCGGTTGCGTCCAGCACTCCGAGCATCGCGTCCATCGACTCGGCGCTCACGAGGCCCTTGTCAAGGTTGACGTTGCCCCATGTCATCATCAGGCCGGCGCCGATGCTCAGACCCGGCAGAGGGCGCCAGCTCAGAGTGGGCTGGATGGTGAATGCGCGCAGCGTGCAGCGCTGGTTGAGCACCGCGCCGGGCCAGTTGTCGAGCCATTCGATGCCGCTGCCGTAGGGCGTGTAGAAAGCCACGCCGCCCTGCAGGTTGTCGAAGATGCGGAACGATGCAGCCACGTTGAGGGGAGTGCTCACGGGTGCGTGTGTGTCCCATGTGCTGCCGTCGGGCAGAGTGGCGGTGGAACTCGGTGCCACGGCCGAGACAGAGGCGGAGATGTCGAGTGTGCGGTCCGAGAAGGCCATGCCGGCGGGGTTGAAGAGCATGCTCTCCGCGCCGAGTTTCAGCGCCACGCCGGTGTGTCCCATGCCCAGCTGCTTTGTGCTGAGTGTGTTCACTTGATAGCCTTCGGCTGCGGCCGTCACGGCGATACCCATCGCGAGGGCGGCCATTACAATCTTTTTCATATATCCTTGAAATTTAGTGTTGTTTCATCCTTTGTCCCGGTCGTGTCGGCTGACCGTCCTGTGAGTGTGGTCAGTCGATTCGGTAGCGGTCGCCGGTCTCGTCGGCTATCGAGCGGAAGTATCGCTCGTTGTAGCCGCCGAACACGGGCTGCACGGGCATTCCCGTCGCAGTGCGCTCGAAGTGTCCCGGTGCGGTTTCTTTTTTGATGTTTCCGTCCAGGAACTTCACCAGCAGGTAGTCGCCGAGGTCGCGGTAGCCTTTTGTCACGGCCGCCGAAGCCATGTTGGTGAATCCCGCCAGACGCTCCTGTGCCTCGTCGTATGGCAGGCCGGCCACGGTGGTGGCAGCCGTCAGCACGTCGCGCTCCAGCATGTCCTCGTAGCCTTTCTGCACGCGCCGGATGTCCGGAATCATCTGTGAGTAGCGGTTATAAGCCTGGTTGGCCACATAGTTGTTCACCCAGAACATCGCGTCCCACGACAGTGTCAGCATGTCGCCGTTGCCGTGTGCCAGCTCGCGCGGAGGCTCCGGCGTCGAGTTGAACACGGGGATGTAGACACATGTGTTGGCGTCGTCGACACCGAACCACAGTATGCCGCGCATGGCGTCGGGGCGGCCGGCGTTCATCGTCGACACAAACGAGAAGCCCGTCTGCTGTGTGGCTATGGCGCGCTCGTGGGTGTAGGTGGCCGAGTCCACCTCGAATGTCATCGGACGCCAGCGGTAGGGCACGTTGAAGGGGCCTGCGCCTATGTCGGTGGTCATGTCCAGGGGCGTGCCCTCGAAGTGGTCGCGCATCATCCATTTCATGTCGTTGGCGCTCAGCGGCTTTTCGGGTTTTACCCAAAGGGGCAGCACCTCGCCTTCGCCCTTCATCACCCACGGCAGATAGCTGTCCATGGAGTCGGCCGGAGCGGCGAAGCGGCGGAAATAGCTCCACACGCGTCCGTCGCAGCCGCGCGTTGCGCCCACGTCGGTGATGGCATATGCGCGCGAGAAGTCAAAATCCTTGTCTTTGCCCTTGTAGTAGCCCTGTTTGCGGGCGAAGTCCACCACATCGGGCGAGTAGATGGTCGTAGCCTCGTTGCGGGGGAACTGGTGTATGCGGGCGTGGTTGGCATGGCCGCTTATGTGGCCGTCGGGCACACGGCGTGCCACCCACACGGCGCCCTTGTCGGCTTTGCCTTTGCCGATCAGCTCCATTATCCACACTTCGTCCGCGTCGGCGATGGAGAACGACTCTCCCTCCGAGGCATAGCCGTAGTCGCGCACCAGGCCCGTCATCACGTCGATGGCCTCGCGTGCCGTGCGTGCGCGCTGCAGTGTTATATATATGAGCGAACCATAGTCCACGAGGCCGCTGCCTTCCAGTTCGGGGCGTCCGCCCCAGGTGCTTTCGGCTATTGTCAGGCCGTGTTCGTTCATGTTGCCTATGGTGGCGTAGGTGTGTGCCACTTCGGGGATTTCGCCGCGGTAAACGCCCGTGTCCCAGTCGTAGACGGCACGCATTGCGCCGGGCTCGTGGTCGGCTGCGGGCTGGTGGTACAGCTCGCCGTACAGCGTGTGGCTGTCAGCGGCGTATGTAATCATTGTCGAGCCGTCGTCGGTGGCGCCTTTGGCGGCGATCAGACTGGTGCAGGCGAGTGCGTCGGCGGCGCCTGCAAGGGCCAGGCCGATGAGCGCGTAGCGGATGGTGTGCAACTGTGTTGTCATAAAAATTGTCACAAAGGTACGAAAGTTTGGTCTATTTTGCAAATTTTTCTCTGGTTCTATTGTTTTTGCTCTCATGTAGAGGCAAGTTATTATGTTCCCATTTTTGTCTTAATGTATAATATAAGACGCACAAATATCGTAAATATTGGCCGCTTTTGCAAAAAAGCCAGTGCCGAAGCCGCGTTTTTACGATACTTTTACTAATTTTGCACCGCTAAATGACCACTTACGACGAAATCCGACAGACGGTGGCGCCGGAGCTTGAGCGCCTGAACGCACGCATACAAGCACGTCTCACATCGGGCAATGCTCTGATGGACCGCATTGTAGGCTCGCAGTTGCGCACCCGCGGCAAGCAGGTGCGTCCGCTGGTTGTGGTGCTGTGCGCCCGCATGTTCGGCGACGTCACCGACAGTGTGCTCGCAGCCGGAGCGTCAGTCGAACTGCTGCACAACGCGTCGCTCATCCACGACGATGTCGTCGACGAGTCCAGGCTCCGCCGCGGCCAACCCACCATGAACGCCGTGTGGGACAATCACATCGCCGTCCTCGTGGGCGATTTTTACACCAGTTCGTCGCTCCGCGAGGCCGTCGACACCGGCGACATGCGCATCATCCGCACTATCTCCGACCTTGGCCGGCTGCTCAGTCTCGGCGAACTCAGCCAGATAGACACCGCACGCACCCACACTCTCACAGAGGACGCCTATTTCGGCAACATCGAGAAAAAGACGGCATCCCTCTTCGTGGCCTGCGCCCGAATGGGCTGCTACGCTGCAGGAGCTACCGACGAGGCCACCGAGACGCTCGCCGAGTTTGCCCGTCTGCTCGGGCTCTGCTTTCAGATTCGCGACGACATCTTCGACTACTATGAGCCCGACAAGGTGGGCAAGCCCACCGGCAACGACCTCCGCGAAGGCAAGGTGACGCTGCCCCTGCTCCATGTGCTGCTGCAGCCCGAAGTCCCCGGCCACGCCGACATGTTGGCCCTTGTGCAGGCCGACGCCCTCGACGATGCCGATATAGCCCGTCTGCAGGCCTTCGCCCGCGACAACGGCGGCATTGACTATGCCTTCGCCCGCATGGATGCCCTTCGCGAGCAGGCCGCCGCTCTCCTGGCCACCCTTCCCCCCTCTGCCGCGGCCGACGCCCTTCTTGGCATCCTCGACTACATCATCGCCCGCGACCACTGAACGGCCACTACACGGCCGAGTCTGCCACTAAATTTGGGCAAATGTTTGGAAATGTGGCGAAAAAGTGCTTACTTTGCAACTTGAAAATGCGGCCGGCAGGCGCTGACGCCCTTGCCGTGCCCGCCGTCTTATGATTAAACAATAGTAAATCAGATATGTACGTAGCAATCATCGTTCTCACTGTCATCGTGGCAGTCATGCTCATCGGTATCGTCCTCATCCAGAAGTCCAAGGGTGGCGGTCTGTCGTCGCAGTTCGGCGGCGCAGGCAACGTAATGGGTGTTCGCCAGACCAACAGCTTCCTTGAGAAAGCCACTTGGACGCTCGCAGCTCTTATCGTGGTGCTCTCCGTGGCATCGGCCTACACCATGCCCAAAGGTCAGGGCGCGGCCGAAGTGCGCACAGTGGCTCCCGCCGCTACCCAGCTGCCCGCTGCCAATCAGTTCGACACCGAGGCTCCCGCAGCCACGCCCGCTCCTGCGGCCACTCCTGCGCAGCCCGCTCCCGCTGCCGAGTAAGCAGCTTTCGCTGACAGAACCATGACCGCCGCGTGCGGGCCTGCCACGGCATGCCCGGCGCGGCTTGTCGTGTCTGCGCAAACTCCATCCGACGCAAATGACGGAATGATACAAAAGGACAATACGAAACAGTAAACGGATAGTTTTTAATTCTTTTGTTCCTTCTGTGCTTATGTTTTCCTTTTGCAGCCTGCATAAAAGACAATGAACCGCAAAGACTTAGAACTGATGGCCCCCGTGGGCAGCTACGAGTCGCTCCATGCTGCCATCGACGCCGGTGCCGATGCCGTCTACTTCGGTGTCGAAGGCCTCAACATGCGCGCGCGCTCAAGCGCCAACTTCACCCTCGACGACCTGCGCACCATCGCTGCCACCTGCTCCGATGCCGGCGTCAAGACCTACCTCACCGTCAACACTATCATCTACGACAACGAGCTCGACACCTGTCGTGCCATCTGCCGCGCTGCCCGCGAGGCTGGCATATCGGCCGTCATCGCCTCGGACATCGCAGCCATATCCATAGCCCGCAGCGAAGGAGTCGAGGTGCACATCTCCACGCAGTGCAACATCAGCAACATCGAGGCTGTGCGCTTCTACGCGCAGTACGCCGATGTGCTCGTGCTTGCCCGCGAACTCAACATGGACCAGGTGCGCGCCATCCACGACGCTATCGTGGCAGAGGATATCCGTGGTCCGCACGGCGCACTCGTGCGCCTTGAGATGTTTTGCCATGGTGCTTTATGCATGGCCGTCAGTGGCAAATGCTACCTCAGCCTCCATCAGATGAACAGCAGCGCCAACCGCGGCAGCTGCACGCAGATATGCCGCCGCGGCTATGGCGTCACCGACCTCGAGACCGGCGATCAGCTTGAGGTGGACAACAAGTACATAATGTCGCCCAAGGACCTCTGCTCCATCCACTTCCTCGACCGCATGGTCGACGCCGGTGTCAGTGTGTTCAAGATTGAGGGCCGCGCCCGTGGCCCCGAGTATGTGCGGCTCGCTGTCGAGGCCTATTCGCAGGCGCTCGCGGCCGTGTGTGAAGGTCCCGCGAGCTACACTCCCGAGCGCATCGAGGCATGGCGCGCGCAGCTCGGCAAGATATTCAACCGAGGCTTCTGGGACGGCTACTACATGGGACAGCGCCTCGGCGAATGGTCGTCTAAGTACGGATCTTCGGCCACGCGCGTCAAGCACTATGTGGCCAAGGGCGTGAAGTGGTACTCGCGCCTCGGCGTCGGCGAATTCTTCATGGAGGCCGGCGAACTTTGCGTAGGCGACGAGGTGGTGGTAACCGGTCCCACCACCGGCGCGTTTGTATTCACCGTCGAGGATATTCGTGTCGACCTCCGCTCTGTCCCAAAGGCAGTCAAAGGCGACGCCTTCTCTATTCCCGTGCCCGCCAAAATCCGCCCCGCCGACCGCCTTTATCGCTGGGAGCCAACCAAAAATGCGTTGTAGATATAATGTAAATTATGCCGATTAAGCCGGAGTTCATAGAGTCGCTGCGCGCCCTTGGTTCTGTTGCCGACGCCCTCATTGAGGGGTTGCAGGCCGAACCGGAGGTGAGCGTGCGCCTCAACGTCGCCAAAGGTGCCGTGCCCGCAGGTGCGTTCGAATCCGTGCCATGGTGTGCCGAGGGTTATTGTCTCCCCGCCCGCGAGGCCTTCACCTTCGACCCCGCTCTGCACCAGGGCCTCTATTATGTGCAGGACGCCTCGTCCATGGCCATCACTGCCGTGGCCGACACCATTGTCGCAGCCTGCGGTGCTGCGCCTCTGCGATGGCTTGACGCCTGCGCCGCTCCCGGCGGCAAGACCACTGCCATAGCCTCGCGTCTGCCAGAAGGCTCTGTGCTGGTGGCCAATGAATTCGATCCTAAACGTGCCGCCGTACTTGCCGAGAATGTGGCGAAGTGGGGCGACCCGCGCGTGGCATGCACGCGAGGCGATGCCGTGCGCTTTTCCTCCATGCGTGGCGTGTTCGATGTGGTGAGCGCCGACGTGCCATGCTCCGGCGAGGGCATGGTGCGCAAGGATGCCGATGCGGCCGCCCAGTGGAGTTCCGCCCTTGTGGCTGATTGTGCGCGCACGCAGTGGCGCATAGTCGAGGCTCTGTGGCAGGCGCTCCGCCCGGGCGGATGGTTTGTTTACAGCACATGCACCTTCAACCGCACGGAGGACGAAGAAATCATCGCCCGCATGGTGCGCGAGCTCGGTGCCGAGGGGGTGCCTGTGGCCGCTCTTGAGCGCCCCGAGATAATCCGGGGCATCGCCACCGACACGCCCTGCTACCGCTTCTTGCCCGGCCTTGTGCGTGGCGAGGGTCTGTTCATCTGTCTGCTGCGCAAGCCCGGCGACGCTGAAGCGGCGTCGGTTCGCCCCGCCAGGGCGCAGCGCAAGGCTCCGGCGCTGCCTGCGTGGCTCGACGGCGATTTTGTGTATAATGCCGATGACGAAGGTTCCGTCTACGCTCTTCCGCGCGCGTTGGCATCCCTGATTCCCGACTTGCGAGGCACGCTTGTGGCCACAGCCAAGGGTCGTGACCTCATTCCCGCTCAGCCGCTCGCGCTCAGCACGGCCCTCCGTGCCGACGCTTTCCCTGCAGCCGATGTGGACTATGCCACGGCGCTGGCCTATCTGCGCCGCGAGGCCATAGCGCTTTCCGACGCGCCTCGCGGCATTGTGCTGCTGCGCTACGCCGGCCGCCCTCTCGGCTTCGCCAAAAATCTCGGCAACCGCGCCAACAACCTCTATCCCCAGCCATGGCGCATCCTCAGTTCCCATTCCCCCGCTTCTACTCCGCGCGTTGTTTTGTGAAAACATGCAAAAAGTGAAGTGACCCCAAAAAGTTGGACGGTTAAACATTAACCAGTTATAGA
>CAMWNB010000067.1 GCA_947175495.1 uncultured Porphyromonadaceae bacterium
ACTGCCTCAACCTCAACTGCTTCTCCAACGACCCCAACGAGTCGTTCCAGACCACAGAGAACAAGACCGAAGGCAGTCGCGCCGAATCGCTGATGATAGCCGGCCAGTTCGTAGTCTATGGCCGCGACTACGCCGAGCTCTGCCGCCACCTCGGCCTTGACGCCGAGGCCGACCGCGCCATGACCCACGTCAATGCCATGGTTGAAGCCGTGAAGAAACATGGCTGGGACGGCGACTGGTTCCTCCGCGCCTACGATTTCTATGGCCGCCCCGTCGGCTCGCACACCAACAAAGAAGGACAGATTTTCATTGAGAGCCAGGGCTGGTGCACGATGGCCGGCATAGGCCTTGAAGAAGGCCTTGTGCGCAAGTCGCTCGACAGCGTGAAAGAGCGCCTCGACTGCGAGCATGGTATCGTGCTCAACAACCCCGCCTTCACCGAGTACGTCATGGAGTACGGCGAAATCTCCACATATCCCGCAGGCTACAAAGAGAACGCCGGCATCTTCGCCCACAACAACCCCTGGGTGATTATCGGCGAGACCGTCCTCGGCCGCGGCGACCGTGCATGGGAGTACTACCGCAAGATATGCCCCGCCTATCTTGAGGACCGCAGCGACCTGCACAAGGTAGAACCCTACGTCTACTGCCAGATGACAGCCGGCAAGGACGCGGCCCGTCCCGGCGAGGCCAAGAACTCGTGGCTCACCGGCACAGCCGCCTGGAACTGGTATGCCATCACCCAGTTCATCTTCGGCATCAAGCCCGGCTACGACGGCCTCGTCATCGATCCCTGCATCCCGGCCGATTGGAGCGGCTTCGAAGTGCGCCGCCGTTTCCGTGGCGCCGACTATCGCATCGTGGTCACCAACCCCTCCGGCGTCAGCAAGGGCGTCAAGCAGCTGACCCTCAACGGCACCCCGCTGCCCTCCGCAGTTGTCCCTGCCTGTCCCGCCGGCTCTGTCAACCTCGTCGAGGTCACCCTCGGCTAATCCCCCGCAGCCACACAAATACATACAAAAAGGAGAATCCGCCCGGGATTCTCCTTTTTTGCTGTTTTGTTTTCCTTGCGCGGGCTCGTCTCACCCGCGGGTCTGGCCGGAACCGGCTATCAGGTATTTGTAGGTGGTGATTTCAGGCAGCGCCATGGGGCCGCGCGCATGCAGTTTCTGCGTGCTGATGCCTATTTCGGCGCCGAAACCGAACTGGCCGCCGTCCGTAAACGCTGTCGACACGTTGGCATAGACGCACGCGGCGTCGACGTCGCGCTGGAAGCGCGCTATCGCCTCACGGTTTTCAGCCACGATACACTCGCTGTGGTGAGAGCCGTTGCGCGTTATGAAGTCGATAGCCTCGTCGATGTCGGCCACGGTGGCGATGCTCATCTTGTAGTCGAGCCACTCGCGGCCGAAGTCGTCGGACGAGGCGTGGTGCAGATAGGGGTAAGCGCCGTCGAGAGCCTCGTACGCCTCCTCGTCGGCATAGATGTGCACGCCGTGCTCCGAAAGCTCGTAGCACATGGCCGGCAGCGCCGACAGGCGCGAGCGGTCCACCACGAGGCAGTCGAGCGCATTGCACACGCTCACACGGCGCGTCTTGGCGTTGCACACGATGTCGCGTGCCGTGGCGATGTCGCCGGAGTTGTGGAAATAAGTGTGGCACACGCCGGCGCCGGTCTCGATGACAGGCACGCGCGAATGGTCGCGCACATAGTCTATGAGGCCGCGGCTGCCGCGCGGGATGATGAGGTCCACATAGTCGCGTGCCTCAAGCAGTTGTGCCGTGGACTCGCGGCCGTCGGGCAGCAGAATGGCGGCGTCGGGGGTGATGCCTGCCGCCTCCAGCGTGGCGCGTATCACCTCGATGGCGGCGCGGTTGGTGTCGGAGGCTTCGTGGCCGCCCTTCAGCAGCGCCGCGCTGCCGGCCTTGAAACAGAGCGCGAACACGTCGAAGGTGACATTGGGTCGCGCCTCATAGATGACGCCTATGACACCGAACGGCACACTCAGCTTGGTGATGGTCATGCCGTTGGGGCGCGTCCACTGTTTGATGATCTGGCCTATGGGCGAAGGCAGCGCGGCCACGGCGCGCACTCCGGCCGCGATGTCGGCTATGCGTGCGGGAGTAAGCTGCAGGCGGTCGCGTTTGGGATTGTCGGCGTCCATGCGCGCCATGTCGGCGGCATTGGCTTCAAGCAGCTGCGGAGTGGCTGCCTCTATGTTGGCTGCGAGGGAGAGCAGGGTGTCGTTGATTTTTTCGGTCGGGAGGGAGAGCAGCGCCGTGGCTGCCCTTCGTGCGTTTTCAAAAAGTTCCATAAAGCATAATGTATAATAATATGTATATGCAAAACAGATTCTCGGGGAACGCTGTTCAGCGGTCGCGGAAAATATCTGTTTCGTCAACGTAAAGGTAGTCGGCGTGTATGACGGGCGCCATGTCTGTCTTGCCCGCTATGGCTCCGGCTTCGCGGGAGCTGTAGGCCGAGCGCCCCCACGCCACGGTGGTGCCGTCGGGAGCAAGCACGCGCACGATGTCGTCGCGCTCGAAGTCGCCCTCGGCCCTTTTCAGCCCCACGGCCAAGAGCGAGGCTCCGCCGGCGCGCAGGGCGCTGGCCGCGCCGGCGTCTACATGCAGAGTGCCCTTGGCGAAAGAGTCGCTGTGGGCTATCCACTTGCGCAGGCTGCTCGGGCGCTTGTCGGCGGGGAGGAATAGCGTGTGGGGAGGGCATGCTTCCGTGCTGTCGAGCAGCAGCCCGGTCAGCACGCCGTCGCGCTTGCCGTTGGCTATCACCACGGCTATGCCCTCGGCGGCCACCTTGCGGGCTATGCGGTATTTGGTGGTCATGCCTCCGCGGCCCAGCGACGAACGCGCCGTGCTGATGCATCCCGACACATCGTCGCCCTGGACTATTTCCGCTATCAGATGCGACTCGGGCTCGGAAGGGTTGCCGGTGTATATGCCGTCGATGTTGCTGAGGATTATAAGGGCGTCGGAGTCGGTCATGGTGGCCACGAGGCCCGACAGTTCGTCGTTGTCGGTGAACATCAGCTCCGTGACGCTGACCGTGTCGTTCTCGTTCACCACCGGCACCACATTGCTGCGCAGCATCACTTCTATGCAGTGCTGCTGGTTGAGGTAGTGGCGGCGTGTGGCCAGATTTTCCTTGGTGGCCAGCACCTGTCCGCACACCATGCGGTGGTCTCGGAACAGCTCGAAATAGCGGTTGATGAGCTTGGCCTGGCCCACGGCGCTGAACAGCTGCCGCGCCGACACCTCGTCAAGGCCGCTCGCGTCCACGCTGTCGCGCAGTTCGCCGCGTCCCGATGCCACGGCTCCCGACGAAATCAGAATCACTTCAATGCCGGCGTCGCGCAACGCGGCCACCTGGTCCACAAGCGCGCTCATGCGGGTGAAGTCGAGCGTGCCGTCGCGGCGTGTGAGCACATTGCTGCCTATCTTTACAGTTACTCTTTTGTATCTGTCCATTTTCACATTGTAGCGACGCACCTCGGTGCGTCCGGTCGTATAACAGGTTTCTTGTCAGTCAAGCGTCAGCTTGAACTCTTTTATGAATTTACGGAATTCCTCGGAGTCCTCGGCCATGTGGGCCAGCAGTTCCGAGCGGTTCCATATTTCAGGCGAAGGCTCGCCTTCGTCCACGTGCAGCTGCAGCGAGAAGGCATCGTTCTCGAGCCGGTCGTGCATGTGGGCAAGCAGCGCAGGCATCGATTCGTTCATTATGTCGAGCTGCGGAGTGCTTGTGAGCGTCATCATCCATCGGTCGTCCTCGATGTGTCGGGGCATCGATGTCTGCATGAGCGCGCACAGCAGTTTGGCCGACGGATTCTCCTGTATGTAGCTGCGCCACGCCTCCTCGACCTTTGCCGCCGTGTATGGCTTCTCGCGGTGGGTGTTCTGCGTGCCGGCCTGCGCCGATTGTGCCGGCGGCTCGTCGCGCAGCGAGAGTGCCGGCGTTTTCAGCACCCTGCGCTGTCCGGCTCCTGCAGCAGGAGGTGGAGTCGCAGCCGCCGGGGTAGGGGGTGTGGCCGGGCGTTTGGGAGCCGTGGCGTGTGCCGTGGCAGCTTGCGGGCCGGCGGTAGTGGGAGCTGCCGTCGGCGCTTGTGTGGGTGCCTGCGCAGCGGGCGTAGCGGTCGCCGCATCGCCGCTCTGCGCTTTGAGAGCTTTCAGCTGCCCCTCGCCGCCGTTGCCGGCGCTCTTCTCAGGCGAGGGGCTGAATCGTTGGCACAGTTTGATGAGCGCGAGCTCCACCAGCAATTGCTTGTTGCTGGCCTGCCGGTAGTTGAGGTCGGTGTCGTTGAGCAGGTCGAGTGCCGTGTAGAAAAAAGACACAGGACACTTTGCCGCCACTGCGGCCATCTGCTCGCGCACCTCGTCGTCGGCTTCCAGCAGGCGCCGTGTGGCAGGGTTCGACGCCACCATCAGGTCGCGGAGATACTGTGCCAGGCCCGTCACGAAGAACTGCGAGTCGAAACCCTTGTCGCGCACCTCCTTGTAGATGAGAAGTGCGGCGGGCACATCGGCCGCGGCGAATGCGTCCACCAGGCGGGAATAATAGGCGTGGTCGAGCACGTTTAGGTTGTCTATCGTGCTCTTATAGGTGATGTTGCCTCGCGACGAAGCCGCCACCTGGTCGAATATCGACAGCGCGTCGCGCATCGCGCCGTCGGCCTTGCGCGCTATCACGTTCAGGGCGGCAGCCTCGGTGGTGATGCCCTCGCTGGCCGCAACGCGGGCCAGGTGGGCCGTCATGTCGCCCACGGTGATGCGGTTGAAGTCGAATATCTGGCAGCGCGACAGGATGGTCGGGATTATCTTGTGCTTCTCCGTCGTTGCCAGGATGAATATGGCGTGGGCCGGAGGCTCCTCCAGTGTCTTGAGGAAAGCGTTGAACGCCTGCGACGACAGCATGTGCACCTCGTCGATGATGAACACGCGGTAGCGTCCCTCCGACGGGGGCACCATCACCTGTTCCGTAAGGGCGCGGATATCGTCCACGCCGTTGTTGCTCGCGGCATCCAGCTCGATGATGTTGAACGAACGGTTGTCGTTGAACTCGCGGCACGACGGACACTCGTTGCAGGCCTCGCCGTCGGGCGTGCGGCAGGTGCAGTTGATGGTCTTTGCAAATATGCGCGCACACGACGTCTTGCCCACGCCGCGCGAGCCGCAGAACAGGTAGGCATGAGCCAGGCGGTCCGTGGCGATGGCGTTTTTAAGCGTTTCGGTGAGAGCCTGTTGCCCCACCACCGATGCGAACGTCGACGGCCTGTACTTGCGAGCCGATACGATATAATTTTCCATAGACTGCAAATTTAGCGAAAATTTCCGAACCATCCAACATTATAATGACAGCCCGCTCCATTATTAATTAATGAATATTTATACACCATTTCAGCGCCCGATTGCAAAATTATCTCGAAATATTTGGTAGTTTGCCGAAAAATGAGTTACTTTGCACTCTGATTTGTGGCTCCTCCTAAAAAGCCGCAGAGAATGATGCGCTCTGCTGCGATATGAGAACTGAGATGGCGGCCTCAAATGCTTCTATAAAAAGAAAACGAAATAAGATAAACCACAACAGCCATGTCAAAGATTTGTCAAATCACGGGCAAGAAGGCGCTCACCGGCAACAACGTCTCGCACTCGAAACGCCGCACCAAGCGCAAATTTAACGTCAATCTCTTCAGCAAGAAGTTCTACTGGGTAGAACAGGGCATCTGGATTACGCTCACCGTGAGCGCTGCCGGCCTCCGCACCATCAACAAGCTCGGCCTCAACGCTGCTATGATGCAGGCTGCCGAAAAGGGCTATTTAACAGACAAAGACATTAAAGTTATCGGATTCTAACTATGGCAAAGAAAGCTAAAGGCAATCGAGTTCAGGTTATCCTCGAATGCACCGAACATAAGGCCAGCGGTATGCCCGGCACTTCCCGCTACATCACCACCAAAAACCGCAAGAACACTACTGAGAGACTCGAGCTTAAGAAATACAACCCCATCCTTAAGCGCGTAACCGTACACAAAGAAATCAAATAATCTCCCCACGATATGGCAAAGAAAACCGTCGCCTCGCTCCAGAAGGGTGAAGGCCGCACCTACAGCAAGGTCATCAAAATGGTCAAGTCGCCCAAGACCGGTGCCTACGTCTTTGAAGAAAAGATGGTGCCCAACGACGCCGTAAAGGACGCTCTCAAGTAAGGCTCCTTACCATTATTCGATTTTTCGATAATACACCATATATGCCGGCTCCGAAGCATTGTTGCTCCGGAGCCGGTGTTTTTTTTGTCCCGAAAGTTTGCGCGGTTCGGCTATTGTAGTTAAATTTGCCTCGACGCAGCATCAATGTGCGCCACTTGCTTGTTACTACCTAAAACCAAAATTTACGATAATGGCTAAAGTTAAACCGTTCAAGGGAGTCCGTCCCCCCAGAGAGTTTGTCACCGAAGTGGCCTCCCGCCCCTACGATGTGCTCAACAGCGAAGAAGCACGCGCCGAGGCCGAGGGCAATCCCAAGTCGCTCTACCACATCATCAAGCCCGAAATCGACTTTGCCCCGGGGCAGGACGAGCATGCGCCCGAAGTGTACGACCGCGCCGTGGAGAATTTCAACGCCTTCCAGCGCGAAGGATGGCTCGTGCAGGACGACAAGGAACACTACTATATATACGCGCAGACGATGGACGGCCGCACGCAGTACGGCATCGTCGTTGCCGCCAATGTCGACGACTACATGGAAGGCCGCATCAAGAAACACGAGCTCACCCGCCGCGACAAGGAAGAAGACCGCATGAAGCATGTGCGCATACAGAACGCCAACATCGAACCCGTGTTCTTCGCATTCCCCGACAACAAAGCCCTCGACGAAATCATCGCACGCGTCACCGCCGGCGAGCCGGAGTACGACTTCTTGGCCCCCGACGGTTTCGGCCACACCTTCTGGGTGATCGACGACGACACCACCATAGAAGCCATCACCGAGGCATTCTCCAAAATCCCCGAACTATACATTGCCGACGGCCACCACCGCACAGCCGCTGCCGCCCTCGTGGGCAACGAAAAAGCCCGCCTCAATCCCGGACACCGCGGCGACGAAGAGTACAACTACTTCCTTGCCGTTGCATTCCCGGCCTCACACCTTAAAATCATCGACTACAACCGCGTGGTCAAAGATCTCAACGGCCTGTCGCCGGAAGAATTTCTGGAAAAACTGCAATACAACTTCGAGGTGCACGACATGGGCCCCGAGCCTTATGTCCCCGCGCGCCTGCACAACTTCTCGATGTACCTTGAAGACCGCTGGTACTCCCTCACAGCGCGCCCCGGCACCTACGACGACGCCGACCCCATAGGCTCGCTCGACGTCACCGTCAGCAGCGACCTCATCCTGCGCGACCTTCTCGGCATCACCGACCTGCGCAGCGACAAGCGCATCGACTTCGTCGGCGGCATCCGCGGCCTC
This sequence comes from uncultured Porphyromonadaceae bacterium, assembly GCA_947175495.1. Classification (GTDB taxonomy): domain Bacteria; phylum Bacteroidota; class Bacteroidia; order Bacteroidales; family Muribaculaceae; genus CAG-873. The sequence continues at coordinate 7,483 of CAMWNB010000067.1, forward strand.
GGAGAGCTCAAGCGCCGTGTCGACAGCGGCGAGATGGCAGTGGCCTTCGCCCTGTATCCCGTCTCGATGGAGCAGCTCATGCGCATAGCCGACACCGGCAACATCATGCCGCCGAAGACCACATGGTTCGAGCCCAAGCTCCGCTCCGGCCTCGTCATCCACAAACTCGACTGAGCGGGCCATAAACACCAAGCGCCGCCTTCGGAGCGATTCCGAGGCGGCGCTTAATGCGTTTTGTGCAGTCTTGCGACAGCTTACTTCTTGTTGCGGTTGCCGTAGCGGCTCATGAACTTGTCCACGCGGCCGGCGGTGTCGACGAGCTTCTGCTTGCCGGTGAAGAAGGGGTGCGAAGAGCTGGTGATTTCAAGCTTCACCAGGGGGTATTCCACGCCGTCAACGGTGATGGTTTCGCGCGAAGCCACAGTCGAGCGGGTGATGAAGATTTCGTCGTTAGACATATCTTTGAACACAACTTCGCGGTAGTTGGAGGGATGAATGTCTTTTTTCATATCTGAGTTTGTTTTTGGCGTATGGGTGAATGTTGGCGCTGGTAAGGCGTTTTGATTCGTAATGGCCTGCAAATTTACGCTTTTTTTGTCACCCGACAAAATTTTCCTCATTATATTTCAGCAAAAAACGAATTAACAATAATTTTTAAAGGCTCTCTGCCAAAATTTTACTACCTTTGCCCTCTGAATTATAGAAAAACATATTTATCACAATATATGGCACAGCAAGACGACGTGTTTAAGAAAATCGTTTCCCATGCCAAGGAATACGGTTTCGTGTTTCAGAGTTCCGAAATATACGACGGACTCTCTGCCGTTTACGATTATGGACAGAACGGCGTAGAGCTCAAAAACAATATCAAGCGCTACTGGTGGGAGGCAATGACGCTCCTTCACGAGAACATCGTGGGCATCGACTCCGCCATTTTCATGCACCCCACCATCTGGAAGGCTTCCGGCCACGTCGACGCCTTCAACGATCCCCTCATCGACAACCGCGACAGCAAGAAGCGCTACCGCGCCGACGTGCTCATCGAAGAGCAGATAGCGAAATACGACGATAAGATTGCCAAGGAAGTGGCCAAGGCACGCAAGCGCTTCGCCGACAGCTTCGACGAAGCCATGTTCCTGCAGACCAATCCCCGAGTTGCGGAAATCGCCGCCAAGCGCGACGCCCTGCACGCACGCTTCTCCGACGCCATGAACGCCGGCGACCTCGATGGCCTCCGTCAGATCATCATCGACGAGGAAATCGTCTGCCCCATCAGCGGCACACGCAACTGGACCGAAGTGCGCCAGTTCAACCTCATGTTCAAGACCGAGATGGGCTCCACCGCCGACGGCTCCATGACCGT
>CAMWNB010000068.1 GCA_947175495.1 uncultured Porphyromonadaceae bacterium
TCTATACATAATGCACCCCAAAAGTTTTGTGTCCAACTTTTGGGGTGCAGTTCAGTGACGGCTGTCCGCTTTTTTTGCTGTGCGTGGCTGAGTGGCCTTACGACTTGTCTCGCATGAAAATCTGGATGGGTGTGCCCGAGAAGTCCCAGTGCTCGCGTATCTTGTTCTCCAGATAGCGGCGGTAGGGCTCTTTCACCCACTGCGGCAGGTTGCAGAAGAAGATGAACGTGGGCACGGGCGAACCCTTCAGCATGGTGATGTACTTTATCTTCACGAACTTGCCTTTGTTGCTGGGTGGCGGATAGGCCGCGATGTCCTCCTGCATCACGCGGTTGAGTTCGGAGGTGGGCACCTGGCGGCGGCGGTTCTTGTACACGTCCACGGCCGTCTCAAGTACCTTGAAGATGCGCTGCTTCGTCTGTGCCGATGCAAAAATTATGGGGAAATCGGTGAACGGCGCGAAGCGCTCCCGGATGGCGGCCTCGTAGTGCTTGATGGCGGCCGTGCTCTTGTCCTCGGCGATGTCCCATTTGTTCACTACCACTACAAGGCCCTTCTTGTTCTTCTGTATGAGCGAGAATATGCTTGCGTCCTGGGCCTCGATGCCGCGGGTGGCGTCAATCATCAGGATGCACACGTCGCTTGCCTCGATGGCGCGGATGCTGCGGATCACCGAATAGTACTCGATGTCTTCGTGCACCTTGTTTTTCTTGCGGATGCCGGCCGTATCGACCAGGTAGAAGTCGAAGCCGAATTTGTTGTAGCGCGTGTATATGCTGTCGCGGGTGGTGCCCGCGATGTTGGTCACGATGTGTCGGTCCTCGCCGATGAACGAGTTGATGAGCGAGCTTTTGCCGGCGTTGGGTCGGCCCACGATAGCGAAGCGGGGGATGTCGTCCAGCTGTTCCTCGTCTTCGTCGGGTTCCGGCAGGTCTTTCACGACCTCGTCCAGCAGGTCGCCTGTGCCGTAGCCGTTGACGGCCGACACGGGATACGGCTCGCCAAGCCCCAGCGCGTAGAACTCGGGCACATTGTAGAGCCATTCGTTGCTGTCGACCTTGTTGGCCACCAGAACCACAGGCTTGCGGCTCTTGCGCAGGATTTCGGCCACATGGTCGTCGAGGTCGGTGACGCCGTTCATCGCGTCGACCACGAAGAGTATGACGTCGGCCTGCTCGATGGCGAGTTCCACCTGCTTGTTGATTTCGCTCTCGAAGACGTCCTCCGAGTTCACGACCCAACCGCCTGTGTCGACGATTGAAAATTCGTGGCCCGTCCAGTCGACCTTGCCGTACTGGCGGTCGCGGGTCGTGCCTGCGGTGTCGTCCACGATGGCCGTGCGGCTTTGTGTCAGACGGTTGAAGAGTGTGCTTTTGCCCACATTCGGGCGGCCTACTATGGCTACGAGCTGGCTCATGCTTATGGTTTGGTTTGTGTCTGCGGCGGCCACACCGCGGTGCGGCGCTGCAGTGTTGGGTTTTGCGACTGCAAATTTAACTTAATTATTCGATATAGCCAAACTTGCGGAGCACGTTGTCGCGGTTGCGCCAGTTGGATTCTACCTTCACGAACAGTTCCAGGTACACGCTCTTGTCAAAGAACGCCGCGATATCCTTGCGGGCCTCGGTGCCCACGCGCTTGAGCATGCTGCCGCCTTTGCCTATGAGGATGCCCTTCTGGCTGTCGCGTTCGACGTAGATTACGGCCATGATGTGGATGCTGTTCTCCTTTTCCTCGAATTTCTCGACTATCACCTCCGTGCTGTAAGGCACCTCCTTGTCGTAATTGAGCAGGATTTTTTCGCGGATGATTTCAGTCACGAAGAAGCGGGCGGGCTTGTCGGTCAGCGCGTCCTTGCCGAAGTAGGGCTCGCCCTCCGGCAGCAGTTCCACTATGCGGGCCATCAGATTGGTCACGTTGAAATGCTCCTTGGCCGATGTCGGGAACACCTCTGCATTGGGCAGTATCTCGCGCCAGCGGGCCACGATTTTCTCCAGTTCGTCGTTGCCCTTCACGAGGTCGATTTTGTTGATTACGAGCAGCACCGGCACACTCTCCTTGGCCACCTTGGCCAGAAATTCGGCGTTTTTCGTGGGATCTTCCACCACATCGGTGACATACAGCAGCACGTCGGCGTCGGTCAGCGCGCTCTCGCTGAAATCGAGCATGCTTTCCTGCAGTTTGTATTTGGGCTTGAGCACGCCGGGAGTGTCGCTGAACACAATCTGATACTCGGGCGTGTTCACGATGCCCATGATGCGGTGGCGCGTCGTCTGCGCCTTCGAAGTGATGATGCTCACGCGTTCGCCCACAAGGTCGTTCATGAGCGTGCTCTTGCCCACATTGGGATTGCCCACAATGTTGACGAAGCCGGATTTATGTTTTTCGGTCATATATACTTGAAATTTTTACATATAACAAAAATAGCATCCGAAAGGATGCCATTTTTGCAATAATTTAGCCTCACGCGGGCATCAGATGTCCCACACAATGTACATGGCGCCCCAGGTGAAGCCGGCGCCGAAAGCGGTAAGCATCAGCTTCGAACCCTTGTGCAGGCGGTCCTTGTACTCGTCAAGGCACAGGGGTATGCTGGCAGCCGACGTGTTGCCCGTGTGCTGGATGTTCACCAGTACCTTGTCCATCGGGAAACCTGCCCGGTCGGCCACGGCCTCGATGATGCGGAGGTTGGCCTGGTGAGGAATCAGATAGTCCACGTCGTCCACGGTAAGGCCATTGCGGCGCATCACTTCCTGTGTCGAGGTCAGCATGTCGGTCACCGCGTGCTTGTACACATAGCGTCCGTCCTGGAAGATATAGTGTTCGTCGGCGTCCACTGTCTCGTGGCTTGCGGGCTTCACGGAGCCGCCGGCGGGCATGATGAGGTGCTCCATGCCGATGCCGTCCACGTGCAGCGTGGCGTCAATCACGCCGACACCTTTTTCTTCCGTGGGCTCTACCAGCACGGCGGCAGCGCCGTCGCCGAAGAGCGGGCAGGTCGAGCGGTCCTTGTAGTTGGTCATCGACGACATTTTTTCAGCGGCCACGACGACCACCTTCTTGTACATGCCGCTGCGTATGTAGGCCGTGGCGTCCTGCAGTGCCACGATGAAGCCTGCGCACGCTGCCTGCGTGTCGTAGCCGTAGCCGGAGGTGAGTCCTGCGCCGTGCATGATGATGCTTGCCGTCGAAGGGAAGCGGTAGTCGGGATTGGTGGTGGCGCAGATGAGCAGATCCACTTCGTCGGGAGCCGTGCCTGTGCTTTCGAGCAGGCGTTTCACGGCCTGGATGCCCATGTACGAAGAACCGGCGCCTTCCTTGCGCAGGATGTGGCGCTCCTTGATGCCTACGCGGGTGGTGATCCACTCGTCGTTCGTGTCGACCATGCGCGACAGATCGTCGTTGGTGAGCAGGTCGGACGGCACATATGATGCTATGCCTGAGATTTTTGCGTTAAGCATTGCTTGGGTTTTGTAGTGTTGAGGAAAAAGGGCTTCGCATAGTAATGAAAAAGCAGCCCTAAGTGCCGATAAGTGCTCTTAGGGCGCGATTCCAAAGTAGCTGCCGTCGGTGATTAGATGGCGGCTTCCTTTACGATAGCCTGCTTGCCGCGGTAGTAGCCGCATTCGCCGCACACGGTGTGGTAGATGTGCCATGCGCCGCAGTTGGGGCAGAGAGCGATAGTGGGGGCCACAGCCTTGTCGTGGGTGCGACGCTTGGCGGTGCGGGTCTTGGATTGTTTGCGTTTGGGATGTGCCATTGCTGTATTATGTTTTCTTGTTTTGTTTTATATCTGTGTCGGCTGCGTCCGTGGTCGATGGCGAGTCTCTCCCCGGGCGGGGCCGTGCTGTTGTCTGTTGTGTCTCGGCCTACTCGTCGTCGCCGCCGCCGAGGCCGCGCAGTGCCTCCCAGCGGGGGTCGGTGCCTCCCGCGCTGTCGTCGTCCGTGCCGTCGAGGAATTCAGCATCCTCATCGGTTACGTCGCCGCCTGCGCGGTGCTTCTTCAGTATGGCCGACATCTGGCGGTTGCACTTACCCAGCGGGTGCACGTGCTTTATCGGAATCGCCAGCACTACGGTGTCGTAGATCATGTAGGCCACGTTCAGGAAGTTGTCGCTGTCGGGTATCTCGAGCAGGGTGTCGCTGTCGTCGTTGTAGTCGTCGCCGTACTTCACCGTGATGTTGTAGCCGGTTTCAATCGGCAGGTGAAGGTCGTCGAGACAACGGTCGCAAAGCAGCACGACCTCGCCCGTCAACGCGAACGTCAGCGCATACACATCGCCATTGTAGTCGACGGTCAGATGCACGTTGATATCGGCGTCGCGCACGTCGGTATTCTCCATGTTGGCGAAAAACTGCTTGTCCAGATGATAGTCAAAGGTGTGCGTTCCTTTGGTCAGGCTCTTGAGCGGCAGTTTGAATGCTGTGAACTTTCCCATAACGGAGTAGGTTGAAAAACTTTGCAAAGTTAGCACTTTGTGCTCAATTCTCCAAGAAATCAACGATTTTTTTGCCATATCAAGACAAATTCAATTCCCTGCAGTCCGGGTTGCTTTTCGTGGGATGGTCAGTCCGGAGCCACGAGGCGGAACGCGCCGCCGGCGTAGCGGAAATCGAGCAGGCCGATGGCCGCCAGGCGGGTGATAAGGCCGGCCGCGCGCCGGCGGCTCATTCCCAGCATGGCAGCCACATCGTCCGGAGCCACGCCAGCTTCGCCCGCCGCCGCCACTCGCTCCAGCAGGGCGCTTTCGCAGCCTCCGGCGCGCAGCACCACGCCACCGCTGCGCGTGCGTCGCCGCCACGTCGCCACCATCAGCGGGTGGGCGTGGATGTTCTCGTCGGCCACGCGGTAGTAGGCGCTCCATGTGCCGTCCGCGTCGCGCGCTTGCACGGGACGCTCGTCGGCCCGCGCAATCGATGCGCGTATCACCACCGCCGACGCGTCGTAGCGGAAAGCGGTGAACTCCACATGCTGCGCCGGGCGGCAGTACATCTCCGCCGCCTGCTCCACCACATAGATGTCCTCCTCGTTGCGCACGCCTGCCACCGTGCCGTTGTCCTTCACGCCAATAAGCAGCCGGCCCCCGTTGCGGTTGGCAAAGGCGGAAATGCTGCGCGCGATTTTGCACGCGTCGGTGATGCTGAACTTGAAGTCCTGGCACTCGTGCTCGCCCTCGGCTATAAGGTCGAGGAGATAACGGCGCCCGCGGATGGCCTGCAGGTCCTTCATTGCGGCGTCGGAGGGTAGGGGATGATGCGCGATGTCAGAGGCGCGCCAGCAGCGCGTTCACGGCGTCGAATGTGCAGGCAGGAGCGGCGTCCCAGAAGTTGAGATACTGTGCCATGTTGTCGTCGGAGGCTCCGGGAGTGTCGCTGATGACGCGAAGCACCACGCACGGCACATCCTTCAGATAGCACACCTGTGCCACTGCAGCCGATTCCATGTCCACAGCCACCGCGTCGGGGTAGATGCCGCGGATACGCTCCACCGTGGCGGCGTCGCTCACGAAGATGTCGCCGCTCGCGATCAGTCCGCGCTTCACGTCCATGCCGTGCAGGGCGTCGTCGGGCAACGGACACTCGAACAGCCGCGGGCAGTCTGCCGCCTGGCCCCATTCCGTGTCGGGGCCGCACCACACATCATGATAGGCCACAGACTTGGCCACCACCACGTCCATCACCTGTGCGCCCAGGCCGGTTCCGCCGGCCACGCCTGTGTTGATGATAATCGACGGATGGAAATTCTCGATGAGGGTGAGCGTGCCCACTGCAGCGTTCACCTTGCCAATGCCGCACTGGGCCAGCACTACCTCGTGGCGCCCGATGCGCCCGATGTAGAAATTGCGGTTGTTGACGGTCACCCGCGACTCGTCCTCGATATTGTGTAGGAGCAGTGCGAGCTCCTTGCTCATGGCTACGATTATTCCTATTTTCATGTGTGCAAAAGTATTCAAGTCGCAAAAATACAAAAAAAATCGCTCTAATACGGCAGTGGAGTAATTTTTGTTATTTCCGCGATGTCGGCGGCTGTGGTTTCATCGCTGTGCACAGGGCACAGACAGTGGCCGATAGCGCGCACGGGTGCGCACGGGTAGAGCGGTCGGGACTTTTCTTTCGAGATTTGCATGCGCCAAAATATGATTTTTTCGTAATTTTGCACAATATGACAACCAACGACATCAACAGCCGGTTCGGGCGCATGGAACTGCTCGCCGGCCACGAAATGATGCGCCGCCTCGCCGGTATGCGTGTGGCGCTCTTCGGCCTCGGGGGCGTGGGCTCGTGGTGCGCCGAGGCGCTCGTGCGTGCCGGGGTCGGCCATATCACTATTGTCGACAGCGACGATGTGGCGCTCAGCAACTGCAACCGACAGCTTCCCGCTCTAAGCTCCACCGTCGGCCGACCCAAGGCCGAAGTGCTGCGCGAGCGTCTGCTCGATATCAACCCCGCGTGCTCTGTCGAGGCCCGTGTCGAGGCCTTTACCCCCGAGAACGCCTCCGCTTTCGACCTTGCCGCCTACGACTATGTGGTCGATGCCATCGACTCGCTCCGCTGCAAGGCCCGTCTGCTGCTTGACGCCACGGCCGCAGGCGCCCGCACGGTCTCGAGCATGGGCGCCGCCCTCAAGGTTCATGCCGGCGAGATAGCCGTGGCCGAGTTCGGCCGCGTGCAGGGCTGTCCGCTGGCCCGCGCCCTGCGCACTATTCTGCGCCGCGCCGGCGAGTGGCCCTCGGCTCCCGTCATGTGCGTCTACAGTCCGGAGCGCCTGCGCAACCGTCTCGACGTTCCCGCCCCCGCACTCATGGACCCCGCGGAGCTTGACCAATGGACAGCCCGCAAGGCTGCAGTCAACGGCACCCTCAGCCACACCACCGCCATCTTCGGCATGCGCCTTGCCGGAATCATCCTCGAAGAAGTCTACGACGCCACCGGACCCGAAAAAAAATAGGGCCGGATTTAAACTTTTTTTTACAATACTTGTCATTAATATATAATAGCTCGCAAAAATTCAGTAATTTTGCGAAAAATATACTCTATAGTGACCGACGACAAAGACATACACGAAAACATTCCCTCCGCCGAGCCGCAGCCGGCTTCCGCGGCAGCGGCCGTTCCGGCGGCACCGGCGGCCAACTGGCACACATGGATGGCGGCTCTGGCGGCCGTCCTTGCCATTGCAGCCTGGGTGGCGCTGTGTGTCAACGGCTATGCCGCTCTCGGAGTTGGCGTCTGTGCCTTTGTGGCGGCATGTCTCGGCTTGCACGCCCACACACGCCCGTGGCGTAACCTGGCCACAACCGCCCTTATTGCATCCGGCGTAATCCTTGTGGTCATCGCAGCTTTCCTCGTCGTCATCTTCTGGGGTCTTAACTCCATCTAAAAGCGAACTATTCTTAACCAATCACTTATTCCCCGATGAAACCCACTCTTTTTGTTCTTGCCGCAGGCATGGGCAGCCGTTATGGCGGCCTCAAGCAGCTCGACGGCGTCGGCCCCCAGGGTCAGACCATCATGGACTACTCCATCTACGATGCCATCCGCGCCGGCTTCGGCAAGGTCGTATTCGTCATTCGCAAGGATTTCGAACCCGATTTTCGTGAGAAAATCCTCAGCAAATATGAGGGCCACGTGCCCGTGGAAGTAGTTTTCCAGGCCATCGACAAGCTCCCCGAAGGCTACACCGCGCCCGCCGACCGCGTCAAGCCCTGGGGCACCAACCACGCCGTGCTCATGGGCAAGGACGTCATCCGCGAGCCCTTCGCCGTGATCAACGCCGACGACTTCTATGGCCGCGACGCCTTCGAGGTTATCGCCCGCGAACTCTCCCGCCCCCACGACAATGCCGGCGACTACTGCATGGTCGGCTTCCGCGTGGGCAACACCATGACTGAGAACGGAACCGTAGCCCGCGGCGTATGCTCCACCGATGCCGCAGGCATGCTCACAAAAGTGGTTGAACGCACCGACATCGGCTACGACGCCGACCACCGCATCACCTACACCGACGAGGCCGGAACCACATGCACCCTCGAGCCCGCCACCCCCGTCAGCATGAACCTCTGGGGCTTCACTCCCGAGTATTTTGACTTCTCCGAGCGCGAGTTCCGCCGCTTCCTCGATGCCCACGGCACCGAGCTCAAGAGCGAATTCTACATCCCCACATGCATAGACACCCTCATCAACAGCGGCGAAGCCACCGTGCGTGTGCTCGACACCGACTCCCGCTGGTTCGGCGTCACCTACGCCGCCGACCGCCAGGGCGTGGTCGACCGCCTGGCTGCCCTTCACGCCGCCGGCGAGTATCCCGAAAAGATGTTCTAAGCCGGTGCCACAAGCATAAAAGGCGGGTTCCCAATGGTGGAATCCCGCCTTTTTTATGCAAAAACACCTCAAAAAAAGCATTTTTTCGACAAAACTCTTGCAAGATTAAAATGTTTATACTAATTTTGCACTGCTAATCCCGAAGGGGACGGCACAAACGCTTCAATAGCTCAGTCGGTTAGAGCATCTGACTGTTAATCAGAGGGTCGATGGTTCGAGTCCACCTTGAAGCGCTACTTATAATCATTATCACACCATGCTTCAATAGCTCAGTCGGTTAGAGCATCTGACTGTTAATCAGAGGGTCGATGGT
>CAMWNB010000069.1 GCA_947175495.1 uncultured Porphyromonadaceae bacterium
TCTATAACTGGTTAATGTTTAACCGTCCAACTTTTTGGGGTCACTTCACTTTTTGTTGTGGACAATCAACTGATTGGTTCCACCAGACCGGCACCGGCCGGCAGGCGCAGCAGCCGTGCCTTCAGGCGCCTCTTGCGGTCGTAGACTATGCTCACCTTGTCTATCCCGAGCAGCAGAGCTACGGCTCCGGCCGAAAATCCCAGCGCCGTGTAGACATAGAGCCTGTAGTCCACGTCCTTGACGTTCGGGAAAGCGGCCTTCAACGAATCGAGCGCTCCGGCATAGTGCTCGTTCACCATAGCTTCGAGGCGTGCGAACTCGCCCTTGTCGGAAGCAAGAGTTTCAATCAACTCGTTCATTTTCTTGGATATAGCCCTGCGCGCCACCTTGTCGTCGGGGCTGCCCCACGCTATGAGGCACACCTCGTCGAGCACCTTGTAACGCTCGCGCAGCAGCCGGCGCACAGATTCGCGGGCGGCATTGCACTCGTTCTCGCTGGCGCTACACGCCTCCTGCAACTCGCTCACTGCGCGCACATTGGCCTCCACTACCTCGTTCTTGCGGCGCCTGTAACGCCCGAAAAGCAGCGCCAGGGCGATAGCCACAGACACGACCGACACCACTACGAGCCACAGAATCATCCTCGTGTGGTACAACTCCTTCTCGCGCAACTGCCGGTTTGTTTCATAATATCCGGCGAGAGCACCAATCAGGTTCCTGTCATGAATATCTGAATAATACCCGCTCTTGAATGCATCCATCTTTTCTATCGCGTCGATGGCCTCCTCGTAGCGGCCGAGACGCTTATAGAGCTCAGTCTTGAATTTATAGACCGCCGGAAAATTTCCTTGCAGCCGGCCATCTATTTCCAGCGCCTCGTCCACGCGTCCCTCAGCCAGCAACAGCATGCCCAGATATGCCCAATCTTCCGGAAAGTCTTTCCCGGCGGCGATGATACCTTGGTATATTTCTGTAGCGCGGGCAATTTCTCCATCCTTATAATATGAATATGCAAGCCTTCTGAGGGCCACCAGTCGGGTGACCTCCGGCACGCTGTCGCTTCCGAGCACCTGCATCACAAGCCTGCGTCCCTCGCTTTCATCTGTCATAGACGCAATCCGCAAGCGCACTTCCGTAAGTTCCGCACTATCTCCCAGCTCTTCATATTTCTTAGCGGCTTCGCGGGCAAGAGTGAGAGCAGATTCATTGCCTCCGCAATCTTCATACATCGCCGAGAGCATCATGTCGGCACGCGCGCTCCGGCGTTCGTCGTTCTCTTTTAGTGCCTGCTCGCGCAATTCCATCAATGCCGGAAATGCCGCGGCCACGTTGCCGCTATCCAAAGCTGCATGTGCCGCCTCAAATTTCACTTCCCAAGCGGATTGATTCGTCGATGAATTTCCACAAGCAGAACTTATAACAACAACTAAAGACAAAAAAATCAAGAGAATCTTTTGCATATCATCTTATTTTGTTACAAATGTACATAAAATAATCCGGCAAAACCAAAATATCGACTGTTTATCACCCATTGATTTTCAAGCATATATGAAAAAAGCCGAATCTAATGTTTTTGGCTGTGATATACTTTGGTGATTTTAAGTCAATTACGATGCTATGTTGCCGAATGAAAAACATGTTTTTGCTATGAAATTTCACGCTTCTACTATAATTTTGCAACGTCGACAGCAGACCACCCTGCCCAAAGGCGCAAAGCCGAAATGCGTAAACGTAGGCAAACTTGCAACTGAATAACAAGCAGAACCATGCGCACAAAACTCATCTTCATGAGTTTCCTGCTGGCGCTCGCATGCAGGGCCTACGACTGCCCTGTGTGCGAGCTTGCCAACGGTCCGCTCATCATCAGGCAAATTCCGGGCTCAGAGAATACAGTACGGGAATATTTCAAAGAATACAAAGACATCGACACAATCTACGCCATTGTCGACCCCGTGGGATTATGTCCTCGATGCGAGGCAGTCATTATGCCGGTTTTCAACCGCATAAAGCAGCTGAAGCCATCCGCCAAAACCTTTTTAATAGCAGGATACCACAATGCGGAAGCTGCAAAGAAATATCTGCGGGAATACCAAATCAAAGCGGACTTTGAAATCTACGATACAGACAAGGCCTACGACAAATTCCTTTCGTCGAATTTCGGATTCATCCACATTCCGTATTTATTGAAAATCATACCCGCATCAGGAGAAATTCCTCTTTCAATACAGGCTTTTGGAAATAGCGCAAAACTCATTCAGAGTTTTCTCTACGATGACATTGAACTCGAACAGAAAGCATTTGCCCGTACCCCCGACGCCGAGGTGAATTTCAAGGCACCTCAAGACTATATTATTCCGCAACAGATTCTGCCGTTCAGCGTGCCTGATTCCATAACTCTCTCGCAGCCCCACATGCTGCCCGATTTTGACGGAAACCACATAGCATTCAATGACTTTTTGCGCAGCAGCGTTATCGTAGGAACACTTTCGGAAGATAACGCAATTCATTTCAGCGCTGAAATAGCTGCCGACAGCACCGAGCGTTATCGATTCATAACCTTATCCGACAAATACACCCGCGAGGACTACGACGACGGTTCTTTGAGGTTTATGCCCGTCTCTCCACGTTTCATGCCGGATGGACGCCTTGGCATTTCCTACTCTCTGCCACTGCTTCGGGAGGAAAATGATTCCACTATCGTATATGCCAATCAGCCATGTGTGCTATTCGTAGACACGATAAACTACGAACACAACCTGTTGCCTCTTGAAAACGGAGAACCGCACGGGTTGTTCTTCGGACATTACAGAATATATCCTTACGGAAACGACATTGCCGTCATGAGCCAGCCGCGCACCTGGCCTCTTCTTCCGAAAGATGAATTTGAAAACGGCGGCAGCAACGATCCTACTGTGGATGCCTACTACGAGGATAAAAAAGTGCAGGCCGTCATGTCGGCCCGCACGGGACAATTCCTGTTTGAGGCATGTCCGCTGCCCGAAGTCTCGAGAGCGTCGAAGACAGGCCATTCTTTCCCCAAAGCGCTCAGCGACACCCGCGACGGCGCGATTGCCTGCGCCGACGGGTTTTCCGGAAAAATACACGTTGAAAAGGGCGGCACAATCTCGGAATACGACATTTTCAACATCGACCCGCTCTCGTTGCCCGTGCCGGACAGCACGAAGTTCTACTCCTACGACATATCTGCAATGTACGTGCCGTATTTCTGCCGCTACATCGAGGATATGAAGCTGGGACGCGGACGGCTCACATGCCTTGTGCGCTACGGACGCCTCGGAAACATCGACAAGCCCGAGGCTTACACTGTCGTGACACTCGACCTTTCCGACGGATCGTTCGAGGAAAAAACCTTGAAGGCAGGACGCAATGCCGCTGTCTCGGCCTACGGGCTGAGGCGCACCGCCGGGGGCGATGTACAGCCGTTCCGACTGGCGGCCTCCGGCAGCGACCGGTGGGTGGAGCTGTTTCCCGTCACCACTCCACAACGAACGCGCAGCAACCGAGCTCCGCGCTGATGGGCGGTTTCACCTTGGCCAGGCGTATGCGGCCGGCGGTAATGCCGGGCAACTCGGCCAGAACAGCACAACGCAGGCGCCCGACGACGTGTTCCAGCAGCCGGGACGGCTCGTTCATCACGCGGCGCGCGATTTCCACCACTGCCGCATAGTTCACTGAAGCAGCAAGCGCATCCGAGGCCATGGCCTCGGATGCGTCGTATTCCAGACGGATGTCGAGCACGAAGTCGTTGCCTACCACGCGCTCCACATCGCCCACTCCATGGCGCGCGCTCATGCGCAGCCCCTCGATTTCGATATATGTGCGCATCAGCGGCGGCCTTTACGGGATTGTTTCCGGCCTTTAGCCGCCGGCTTCGTAGCAGCCTTCCTGGCGGGAGCGCCGATAGGGTTGCCCTCCTCGTCCACGATCACGAAGTCCAGCTGCTTCTTCTGTATGTCGCAGCGGGCCACCTTCACGCGCACGGCGTCGCCCAGGCGGTAGCGGTGACCGTTGCGGCGGCCCACCAGGCAGAAGTTCTTCTCGTCGAAGTCGTAGAAGTCGTCGGCAAGGTCGCGCATCGGCACGAGGCCCTCGCACTTGTTGTCGTCAAGCTCCACATACAGGCCCCACTCCGTCACGCCGGAGATAACTCCGGCGTACACCTCGCCGAGATGGTCCTGCATGTATTCCACCTGTTTGTACTTTATCGACGAGCGCTCGGCGTTGGCTGCCAGCTGCTCCATGTCCGACGAGTGCTTGCACTCCTCCTCGAGTTTCTGCACGTTCACCGTGCGTCCTCCCGCCAGATAGCGCGCAAGCAGCCGGTGCACCATCATATCGGGATAACGGCGGATGGGCGAAGTGAAGTGCGTGTAGTAGTCGAATCCCAGGCCGTAGTGCCCGATGTTCTGCGTGGTGTAGATAGCCTTGGCCATCGAGCGTATGGCAAGCGTGGAGAGGAAATTTTCCTCGCCCTTGCCCTGCACGTCGGCCAGCATGCGGTTGATGCTCTTGTTGATTTCCGCAGCCGCTCCCTCGGTCTTCACCTTGTAGCCGAACGTGCGTGCCAGCTTCGCGAAGCTCGACAGACGGTCGGGATCCGGCGTGTCGTGCACGCGGTACACAAACGCCTTGGCCTTGCGCTTCCCGTCCGGGCGTCCCACCACCGTTGCTACCGTCTTGTTGGCCAGCAGCATAAATTCCTCGATGAGCTTGTTGGCATCCTTCGACTCCTTGAAGTAGACACTCACAGGGTGACCCTTCTCGTCGATCTCGAAGCGCACCTCCGCACGGTCAAACTCCACCGAGCCCGAAGCGTAGCGGTCCTTGCGCAGCTGCTTGGCAAGGCGGTCCAGCAGCAGTATCTCGTCGGCATAGTCGCCGCGTCCGGTCTCAATCACCTCCTGTGCCTCTTCATAGGCGAAGCGGCGATTGCTGCGGATTACAGTGCGGGCAATGCGATAGCCGAGCACGCGCGCGTTGTCGTCCATCTCGAACATTACGGAGAACGCCAGCTTGTCCTCGTCGGGACGCAGCGAGCATATGCCGTTGCACAGATGCTCCGGAAGCATCGGCACCACGCGGTCCACTAGATACACGCTCGTGGCGCGCTCGCGCGCCTCGCGGTCGATTATCGTGTCGGGCTGCACATAGTGCGTCACATCGGCGATGTGCACGCCCACTTCGTAGCGCCCCTCGCCCATGCGGCGCACACTCAGTGCGTCGTCGAAGTCCTTGGCGTCGCGAGGGTCGATGGTGAAAGTGGTCATCCCGCGCATATCCTCGCGCTGCGCCACCACTTCCGGCGTAATGCCGGCGTCAATCTTGTCGGCGGCTTTCTCCACTGCTTCCGGATATTTGTAAGGCAGTCCGTATTCGGCCAGGATAGCATGGATTTCGGTGTTGTTCTCGCCCGTCGGGCCAAGCACGTCCACCACCTCGCCGTAGGGAATCTGCACATTTTCGGGCCAGTCGGTGATGCGCACCACAGCCTTGTCGCCGGTGCGGCCGCCGCGCAGCCGGTTGCGCGGAATCACGATGTCCGTGGCCAGAAACTTGGAGTCGGTCACCAGCGTGCCCACGTGCTTGTCCACGCGCAGCGTGCCGATGAACGTCTGCGGCTTGCGCTCCACTATCTCCGTCACCTTAGCCTCGGGCTCGCGGCCCTTGACGCGGGCAGCCACGCTCACGGCCACACGGTCGCCGTTCAGCGCGTGCATCGAATTGCGCTCGGCTATCATTATAGGTTCGCCGTCGTCGTCGGTGATGACAGCATTTTTGCCATTGCTGCGGCGCACAAAGGTGCCTGTCGCCACCACCGTACGCTGCACGGGTTTGAAGCGTCCGGGCGACACCTCCAGAAGTGTGCCGTCAAATGCCAGCTCGGCCAGATAGAGCGCTATCGCGCGGTGATGGGTCGTGCCTGTCTCGCCGATAGCAGCGGCCACCTGCTTGTAGTTGAAAGTAGCGGCCGTGGCAGTGGCTATATATTGGTCAATGAGGGTGCGGAGTCCGCTCTCATGTTTCTTTTTTGCTGTTCGCGTCATTGTGTGGAATTTTGATTATATAACACAAATCAACGTTAATACGTTCTTTGTGAAGTTAAAAAACAGGGGCGCGACCACTCGGCCCGCCCCCTTTGTTCATGCATCGATATTGGCGTAGTTCGCATTGCTTTCGATGAAGTCCCTTCGGGGCCCCACGTCCTCGCCCATCAGCATCGAGAAGATGCGGTCGGCTTCGGCGGCGTCGCTTATGTTCACCTGCTTCAGCATGCGGTGCTCCGGGCTCATTGTGGTGTCGCGCAGTTCCTGCGCGCTCATCTCGCCGAGACCCTTGTAGCGCTGAACCGTCGTGCGCTCGCCGTTGCGCATTATGAACTGCTGCACTTGCTGGTCCGTCCAGCAGTACTCCTCGTTCTTGCCGCGCTTGCACTTGTACAGCGGAGGCGTTGCCAGATACAGGTAGCCCTGCTCGATCACCGGACGCATCCGACGGAAGAAGAACGTCATCAGCAGCGTGGCGATGTGCGCGCCGTCCACGTCGGCATCGGTCATGATGATAATCTTGTGGTAGGCCAGCTTCGAGAGGTTGGCCGCCTTCGGGTCATCCTCCGTGCCGATGGTCACACGCAGCGCGCGGAACAGGTTGGTGATTTCCTCGTTGTCGAAGATGCGGTGTTCCATCGCCTTCTCCACATTGAGGATTTTGCCTCGCAGCGGCAGGATGGCCTGGAAGCTGCGGTCGCGACCCTGCTTGGCCGTGCCGCCGGCCGAGTCACCCTCGACAATGAACAGCTCGCAGTCCTCGGCCGTGCGGCTGCTGCAGTCAGCCAGCTTGCCGGGCAGGCCGCCGCCGCTCAGAGGCGACTTGCGCAGCACGTTCTTGCGCGCGTTGATGGCAGCGTGGCGGGCTTGCGCGGCCAGCACCACCTTCTCTACTATCGTCTTAGCCTCGCGCGGGTTCTCCTCGAGATATGCGCCAAGAGCGTCGGCCACAGCCGTCTGCACGGCGCCTATCACTTCGCTGTTGCCCAGCTTGGTCTTCGTCTGGCCCTCAAACTGAGGTTCCATCACCTTCACCGACACCACAGCCGTAAGGCCCTCGCGGAAGTCATCGCTGCTCACTTCCACCTTGGCGTTTTTCAGAAGGTTGTTGTCCTCGGCATATTTCTTCAGCGTCGACGTCAGACCGCGGCGGAAGCCGGTCAGATGCGTGCCGCCTTCAATGGTGTTGATGTTGTTGACGTAGGAGTATACATTCTCGTTGAACGTCGTGTTGTACGTCATAGCCACCTCCACCGGGATGCCCTGGCGCTCCGTGCACAGGTGTATCACATCGTTGATAAGCGATTCCTTGCTCGAGTCAATATACTCCACGAACTCGCGCAGGCCCGTGTCGCTGTGGAACGTCTCCTTGCGCGGATTGCCGTCCTCGTCAAGGTCGCGCATGTCGGTCAGATGCAGAGTGATGCCGGCGTTCAGATAAGCCAGGTCGCGCAGGCGCTTGGCCAACGTGTCGTAGTCGTACTCCGTTACGGTGAATATCGTTGCATCCGGCTTGAAAGTGATGCAAGTGCCGGTGTGGTCGCTCACGCCGGCCACTCGCAGTTCAGTCGTCGGCTTGCCGCAACTGTACTCCTGCACATAAGTCTTGCCGTTGCGATGCACCTCGGCACGCAGATACGTCGACAGCGCGTTCACGCAGCTCACGCCCACGCCGTGCAGACCGCCCGACACCTTGTACGAACCCTTGTCGAACTTACCGCCCGCATGCAGCACCGTCAGCACCACCTCAAGAGCGCTCTTGTGCTCCTTCTCGTGCATATCCACCGGGATACCGCGGCCGTCGTCCACCACCGTTATCGAATTGTCCACGTTGATGGTCACGTCGATATGCTGCGCATAGCCCGCAAGGGCTTCGTCTATGGAGTTGTCCACCACCTCGTAAACAAGGTGATGCAGACCCTTTGCCGAGATGTCGCCAATATACATCGCCGGGCGCTTACGGACTGCCTCCAGTCCCTCGAGCACCTGGATATTACTGGCGCTATATTCCTCTTTTTCTTCAGCCATAATTGGTTTTGGATAATCTTGAATTAAAAATCCGCATGCTTGTCCCAAGGCTCAAAACCGTCCGGCGGCACGCTCCGCAGGCGAACTCACGACCATCCAAGGCCACGTCCGCTCATAGGAAACCTTTTGAACCCCGACCTTCGCAAGCGAAAGTAGAATCATTTTTATTTAGCATACAAAATTACGAAATATTCCACACCCCACCAAATATTCCTCCAACTTTCGCACGCGCGCGTATATTATAATGTGTCACCCCATTTTTCCACCATTTTTTCACCTCAAAAAAAATTACACCCATAAATCCCCGCCTTTCAACCTTTTACAAAAATAGCGCAAAAAATCTTGAAAAATTCTTGCCCAAAAATTTGGAGCATTCAAAAAAAGTGCCTAACTTTGCATCGCTTTTGAGAAACACGGGGTGTAGCTCAGTTGGTTAGAGTACGCGTCTGGGGGGCGTGAGGTCGCTAGT
>CAMWNB010000070.1 GCA_947175495.1 uncultured Porphyromonadaceae bacterium
ACACGATGCAAAAATTATCATTTGAAATAGTTTGCAGGCGTCTGTTATAAGGCTATTTTAACCAATTATGTTATTAAACATAATAATCCGTCCAAAAAAGAGCACTTTTTAGGACGAATTGTAAATTTATAAATTGTAAGAACCCGTTTCTGCGGCTTTGCAATCGGGTTGCATATATAAATCTGTACCTTTGCGCAAAATTACACCGCATATGAAACACATTGCAGATATAATGCTGGGCGCGTCGCTGCTGTTGCTGACGTCATGCCACAGCCACAGCTCTGCCGACGACGAGCTGCGCCACCACCATCATCATCACAACCACGCACACGCCGGGCATGCGGCGGAAAATCACACCGACGACAGCGAAAAAACGGACGGCGATGAGATCGTGCTCGCGCCGGAAATGGCCGGGCGATTCGGCGTGGCCACCGACACGGTGCGGCCTGCGCCGATGGCAGTGACTATCCGCGCCACCGGCACCGTGCTCGACGCTCCAGGCGGATCAGCCGTGGTTTCTGCACCGGCTGCCGGCATGGTGCGTTTTGCTGCCGGAGTGGCTCCGGGAGCTCGCCTGCGAGCCGGCGCACTTGTGGCCACAATTGATTCGCGTGGCGTCGTCGGAGGCGATGCCGGCGCCGCAGCCAAGGCTGCGCTGGATGCTGCGCAGCGCGAGCTTGCGCGCCTTGAGCCTCTGCATGCCGAGCGTCTCGTCACCGACGACGTCTACAACGCCGCCCTTGCGGCGTGTGAAAGCGCCCGCGCGGCCTACTCGTCGCGAGCCGACGGAGGCCGGGCCGCCACCCCCATTGCCGGCACCATCATTTCGGTTGATGTGGCGCAGGGACAGTATGTGGAAGCCGGCGCGCCTCTTGCCGCAGTGTCGGCCGCCGAGCGCCTGGTGCTGCGCGTCGATGTGGCCGAACGCATGCGCTCGCGCCTTGCTGCCGTCGATGGTGTGAACGTGCGTGTCCCCGGAACCGAGCAAGTCGTGGCGCTGAAGGGGCGCCGTGTGGTCTCCGGCCCGGCCGTCTCGGCTTCCATGCCGGGTTATGTGCCTGTCTACTTTGAATTCGACAACGACGGCACCATAGCCCCCGGGGCCGTGGTCGATGCTTGGCTCACGGAGGCGGGCTCCGGCGCGCCGGTCATCAGCTTGCCCCGCACGGCCATAGCCGAGCAGCAGGGCAGCCACTTTGTGTATGTGCGCCTCGACGAGGACTGCTATCGCAAGCTCCCCGTGCGCCTCGGAGCCTCCGATGGCGTGCGTGTGGTCGTCGTTTCCGGTCTGCAAGGTGGCGAGAATGTGGTCACAAGCGGCGTCACGGCCGTCCGCCTGGCCGAGACGTCAGGCGTTGTTCCCGAAGGTCACAGCCATAACCACTGATTGCCATGCTCAACCGAATCATACACTGGTCGCTGCACAATCGCCTTGTGGTGCTCGTGCTTGCTGTTGCCATACTCATTGCCGGTCTTGTCACTCTCATGCGCACCGAGGTCGACATCTTCCCCGATCTCAACGCGCCCACCGTTGTGGTCATGACCGAAGCGCCGGGCTATGCTCCCGAAGAGGTGGAGATGATGGTGACTTACCCCATCGAGACCGCCGTCAACGGTGCCTCCGGAGTGCGCCGCGTGCGCTCCACGTCGTCGACGGGTTTCTCTGTCGTGTGGGTCGAATTCGACTGGGACACCGACGTCTACCAGGCCCGTCAGATTGTCACCGAGCGCCTCGGCTCTGTCTCGGAGGCGCTTCCGGCAGGCGTTGCGACGCCTGTTCTCGGTCCGCGTTCGTCGATTCTCGGCGAGATGCTCATCGTGGGTCTCACTGCCGACAGCACCTCGCTCACCGAGCTGCGCACCATTGCCGAAAAAGTAGTGCGTCCGCGCCTGCTGGCCATGGGAGGCGTCAGCCAGGTCAGCGTCATCGGAGGCGACATGCGTGAATACCGCATCCAGTTGCTGCCAGAGCGTATGGGAGCCATGGACGTCACCTTGTCCGAGGTGCTCGACGCCGTCGAGGGCATGAACGACAATGCCTCCGGCGGCATAGTCAACGACTTCGGCAACGAGTATATAATCAAGGCCACGCTGCGCACGTCCGACACCGACGAGATGGCAATGGCCGTAGTGCGCTCCGACGAGCGCGGCATTGTCACTCTCGGCGACATCGCCCGGGTTGAGGTTGCCGGCGCGCAGCCGAGATTCGGCGCCGCATCCGTGGAGGCCCGCCCCGCCGTCATCATCACCGTGGCCAAGCAGCCCGACGAAGGCACCATTGGCCTCACAGGCCGTATCGAAGAGGCCCTGGCCGACATGAAACCCACGCTGCCGCCCGACCTCCACATCGCCACCGACATCTTCCGCCAGAGCGACTTCATCTCGCGCTCCATAGGCAATCTCAAGGATGCGCTGCTCGAAGGCGCGCTCTTCGTGGTCATTGTGCTGTTCTTCTTCCTCATGAACCTGCGCACCACGCTTGTGAGCCTTGTGGCGCTCCCGCTGTCCATCATAGTGAGCGTGCTGCTGCTCAATTTCATGGGTTTCGGCATCAACACCATGAGCCTCGGAGGCATAGCCATCGCCATAGGCTCGCTGGTCGACGACGCCATCGTCGATGTAGAGAACGTCTACAAGCGCCTGCGCGAGAACCGCGCTCTTCCCGAGGGCGAGCGGAGCAGTGTTGTCGACGTCGTGTTCCGTGCCTCGGCCGAGGTGCGCATGCCCATCCTCAACTCCACGCTCATAATCGTGGCCGCTTTCCTGCCCCTGTTCTTCCTCAGCGGCATAGAAGGGCGCATGCTCATACCCCTTGGCGTAGCCTTCATCGTGGCCCTCGCGGCATCTACGCTTGTGGCGCTCACGCTCACCCCCGTGCTGTGCGCCTATATGCTCGGAACTCCCCGGCAGAACGCAGCCATGGCTCGCGAACCCCGCACGGCCGCGTGGCTGAAACAGGTCTACAGCCGCTCCCTTGAAGGCGCGCTGCGCCGTCCGCGCGCAGTGCTCATTGCCACCGGAGTGCTGTTTGCCGTGGCCCTTGGATTGTTCTTTACCCTTGGCCGCAGCTTTTTGCCTTCGTTCAACGAAGGCTCGTTCACCATCAATGTGGCCACCCTCCCGGGCATCTCGCTCGACGAGAGCGACCGCCTTGGCCGCGAGGCCGAACGCATCATTCTCAGCGTGCCCGAAATCCGCACCACCGCCCGCAAGACAGGTCGCGCCGAGCTCGACGAGCACTCCCTTGGAGTGAACGCCAGCGAGATTGAGGCGCCATATAGCCTCGAAGAGAGCGGACGCTCCCGCGGCGAGGTGGCACGCGAACTGCGCGAGAAGCTAAGCGCCTTGCCGGGAGTGAACGTGGAAATCGGCCAGCCGATCAGCCACCGCATCGACGCGATGCTCAGCGGCACGGAGGCCCAGATAGCAATCAAGATATTCGGCGACGACCTGCAGCGCCTCCACGCCCTCGGCACGCAGCTCAAAAGCATAGCCTCGGGCGTGTCCGGCATTGTGGATGTCAACGTGGAGCAGCTTGTCGAGCGTCCCGAGCTCACCATCCGTCCGCGTCGCGAGATGATGGCGCGTCTCGGTGTGCGTATGCCCGACCTGCGCCGCATCGTCGAGGTAGCCCTCGGAGGCAAAGTCGTGTCGCAGGTCTACGAAGGCAGCGTTCCCTACGACGTCACTGTGGTGCTCGACCCCGACTTCCGCTCCGGACTGCAGGATATTGCCGACATGATGATAGACACCCCCTCCGGCCGCGTGCCTCTCAGCGCCGTTGCCGAGGTGTGTTCCGCATCCGGTCCGGGCACCGTCAACCGCGAGAACGTGCAGCGCCGCATCGTAGTCAGCGCCAATGTCGAGGGACGCGACCTGCGCGGTGCCGTCGACGAGCTTCGCGGCCTCGTGGCCGAGCGTATGCAGTTGCCGCAGGGCTACGCCATCAGCTATGGCGGACAGTTCGAGAGCGAGGAGCGCGCATCGTCCACGCTGCTGTGGACATCGCTGCTTGCCCTTGTCATCATCTTCATGTTGCTTTACGGCGAGTTCCGCGATGTGCGTCAGTCGCTGGTCATACTCATCAACATGCCGCTGGCATTGATTGGAGCGGTGCTCATTCTCGTGCTGACTGGCTCCGAACTCAACATTCCCGCCATCATAGGCTTCATCTCGCTCATGGGCATAGCCACGCGCAACGGCATGCTGCTCATCAGTCGCTACAACCGCCTTGCCGAAGAGGGATGCTCGGTGGCGCAGCGCATACGCACCGGCTCCGCCGACCGTCTGCTGCCCATCATCATGACGGCGCTCACATCGGCTCTCGCGCTCATTCCGCTGGCTGTCAACGCCGATGCTCCGGGCAACGAGATCCAGGCCCCGCTGGCGATTGTGATTCTTGGAGGCCTCGCATCGTCGACCATCCTTAACGCCTATGTGGTGCCCGTGCTCTACCAACTCATCAACCGCAGAAAGAAATGAGAAACATATTTGCAACCGCCCTGTTTGCCGCCGCGGCCATTACTGCCGGCGCCGCCGACATTGACTCCATAGCCGCTGCCATCGCATCGGCCAATCCCGCCGTGCTGGCACGCCGGGCCGAACTACGCTCGGCATCGCTCGCCATGTCGGCCGACGGCATGTTGCCGGGCCCGGAGATAGAAGGCGAGCACCTTTGGGGGCCGGCTGCCGACAACCGCTGGGGCGTCGGTATCAGTCAGAGTTTTGATTGGCCCGGAGTGTATGCCGCCAGGCGCGGCGCGCGCCGTGCGTCGGCCAATGCCTTCGTGCAGCTCGCCCATGCCGAGCTCGCCGAGCAGAGGCTCGCCGCCAAGCTCGCGCTCATCGACCTCGTGGCAGCCCGCCGCGAGGCTGCCGCCGTGCGCGGCATATATAATAATGTGCAGGAACTTCTCGACCTCACCCGCAGAGCCCTCGACCACGGCCAGGCCACAATTCTCGACGTGCGCAAGCTGCAGATAGAGCAGCTCGAGGTGGCTCGCCGCCTTGAGGAAGCGGAGCAGGCACGCGCCGAGGCCGTGGCCGCATTGCGCGCCATGGGCTGCGACGCCGATGTGCCCGACGCTCTCGACTATCCCGCCGCAAGCGCTGCCTATGCCGACGCTGCTGCCCGCTGGATGGCATCGCCGGCGCTTATGGCCGCCCGTGCCGAGGCCGAAGCCTCCGACGCCCGCGCCAAGGCTGCCGCCCGCAGCTGTCTGCCGGGATTCTCGCTCGGCTATCGCCATCAGTACGAAGGCGGAACGCATTTCAACGGCATCTCCGTGGGCATTGCCCTTCCCGCATGGGGAGCCTCGCGCAGCAAAGCTGCCGCCCGCGCCGAAGCCGAGGCAGCCCGCCTGCAGGCCGAATCGCAGACAGCCGCCGCTGCCTCGCAGTTCGATGCCATGCGACGCCGCGTCGCCGCACTCGGCGAGCGCCTTCGCGCCTACGACGGCGCCCTGGCCACGTCCGACTATCCCGCGCTGTTGCGCAAAAGCCTGGATGGAGGGCAGATAAGTGTGCTCACCTATATTCAGGAACTGAACTTTTTTATGGAAGCGCGCATAGCCCGCGAGCAAGCCGCCCGAGACTATCATCTGGCACTCGCCACGTTAAACAAATATTCATTTTAACACATCCGCATTAACGCTTGTCAAAAAGGCCTAAAATCTGAACCCTAAGCGAGCGTAGGTGTTTTATTGGTAAACAAACCGATAAAACGCTTTGCGATATGACATACGAACAACCGACACTCCCCTACAGCGAGACAGCCCTTGAGCCCGTGATAAGCGCCGAAACCATACGCTATCACTATGGCAAACACGAGAAGGCCTACATCGACAATCTCAACCGCCTCATCAAAGGCACCGAGTATGAGGACGCCGAACTGGAAGACATAATCGAGGAGGCCGACGGAGCCCTCTTCAACAACGCCTCGCAGGCATGGAACCACATCTTCTACTTCTTCTCGTTCTCGCCCGACGGGTCAAGAGAACCGGGCGGTGAACTCCGCAAGGCCATCGACCGCGACTTCGGCTCGTTCGAGAAGTTCAAGGAAGCCTTCGTCGAGGCCGGAGCAGGGCTGTTTGGTTCGGGTTGGGTGTGGCTCAGCCGCGATAGCGACGGCAAGCTGCTCATCACCCAGGGCAGCAACGCGCAGAACCCTCTCCGCGACGGGCTCACCCCGCTGCTCACATTCGACGTCTGGGAGCATGCCTACTATATCGACTACAAGAATCTCCGCGCCGACTATCTCCGGCAACTCTGGAACATAGTCGACTGGGACGTGGTAGAATCAAGATACTGACACACTGATAGCACTCAAAAACTAAGCATAATGTGATGAATGGGAAAGGAGGCACTCGTGAGAGCACCTCTTTTTCTTTTGTATATATTAAGGGTATAATTTGTTTTATTTTTCACCTGTGGCTGCTGTTGTGTCGAAAAATAGTGTAACTTTGCGCGCAGAATACACTTAAATACCCATCGATGAAATACGGACATTTCGACGACAAGGCGCGTGAGTACGTCATAACAGACCCCCGCACTCCGTGGCCCTGGATAAACTATCTCGGCAACAAAGACTTTTTCTCCCTCATAAGCAACACCGCCGGCGGCTATAGCTTCTACAAGGACGCCAAATTCCGACGCATCACACGCTATCGCTACAACGGCGTGCCCATGGATGCCGGCGGCCGCTATTTCTACATCAACGACGGCGGCACCGTGTGGAGCCCCGGATGGAAACCCGTCAAGACACCACTCGACGCCTACGAGTGCCGCCACGGCATGAACTACACCGTCATCACCGGCGAGAAAAACGGACTTGAAGCCCGTGCGCTCTTCTTCGTGCCCCTCGGCGAGCACTGCGAGATCACAAAACTCACCCTCACCAACAAGACCGACGCTCCCCGCAGCTTCAAGCTCTTCTCTTTCATGGAGTGGTGCCTATGGAACGCCGCCACCGACATGGAAAACTTCCAGCGCAACTTCTCCACCGGCGAGGTGGAGGTGGACGGCTCCACCATCTACCACAAGACCGAGTATAAAGAACGTCGCGACCACTACGCATTCTACAGCGTCAACGCGCCCGTCGACGGCTTCGACACCGACCGCGAGACCTTCATCGGCCTCTACAACGGCTTCCACGAACCCGACGCAGTGATGGAAGGCCGTCCACGCAACAGCGTGGCCCACGGCTGGTCGCCCATCGCATCGCACTACTTCGAAATCACACTGCAGCCCGGCGAGAGCCGCGACCTCATCTTCATGCTCGGCTATGTGGAAAACCCGCAGGACGAGAAATGGGAAAGCAAGGGCGTTATCAACAAACAGCGTGCACGCGAGATGATGGCACGCTTCGACACCCCCGCAAAGGTCGACGCCGCGTTCGACGCGCTGCGCCGCTATTGGGACGACCTTCTCGACCGCTTCGCCGTGAGCAGCGGCGACGAGCGTCTCGACCGCATGGTCAACATCTGGAATCAATACCAGTGCATGATCACATTCTGCTTCTCGCGTTCGGCATCGTTCTTCGAGAGCGGCATCGGTCGCGGAATGGGCTTCCGCGATTCCAACCAGGACCTCGTGGGCTTCGTTCATCAGATTCCCGAACGTGCCCGCGAGCGCATCATCGACATAGCCTCCACGCAGTTCCCCGACGGAGGCTGCTACCACCAGTACCAGCCGCTCACCAAGCGCGGCAACAACGACATCGGAGGCGGCTTTAACGACGACCCCATGTGGCTGATTTTCGGCACCATCGCCTATATCAAGGAAACCGGCGACTTCTCCATTCTCGACGAAGCCGTGCCATTCGACAATCAGCCCGGCTCCGAAGTCAGCCTCATGGAGCACCTGCGCGTGAGCTTCGACCATGTGGTGCGCAACCTCGGTCCCCACGGCCTGCCCCTCATCGGCCGTGCCGACTGGAACGACTGCCTCAACCTCAACTGCTTCTCCAACGACCCCAACGAGTCGTTCCAGACCAC
>CAMWNB010000071.1 GCA_947175495.1 uncultured Porphyromonadaceae bacterium
CACTCAAAAAAGAGAGGCTGCGCCGTAAAACTTAATTACGACACAGCCTCTTGTTTTTATCGCCCTCGGGGACGGCCTATTTCCGGGTGGGGATGGAGTCGGAGAGGCGGTCGCGGGAGGAGGGGACGAAGGTGCCTTTTGGGGACTTGGCGGAGCGGCGATGCGCGCGGGCGGCGCGCAGGCTGTCGTCGAGTGCCTGCGCGGAGTCGATGCGGGCCTGGGCCGCGGAGTCAATGGCGGCACGCGCCGCCATGCGCTGCGCCGCCGCTTCGGCATCGGAGACCGACGTGCAGCGACGGGCGGCAAAAGGCAGCGCGAGGCACAGGAGCAACACGGCGGCGCCTATGGTCTCGGCGCCCGTGAAGCGGAAGCGTTTCATTTCTGTTCCATTGCGGCGGCAACTGCGGCGCGGAGGGCGTCGTCCTGCTTGTCGCGGCTGATGATGGTGCCGTCGGGGCCGTAGAGGATGATGCAGGGTATGCCCATGATGCCGTAGAGATCGGTGGGCACGGAGCCTGCGTTGAGCCAGCATTCCCAGGGAAGATCGTGCTTGGCGATGGCGGCGCGGGTAGCGTCGGGTTCATCCCACACGGCTACGCCGAGCACCTTGAGACCCCGGTCCTTATATTGGTTGTAGATGTCCTTGATGACGGCTGTCTGGCGGATGCATGGCCCGCACCAGCTTGCCCAGTAGTCGACAAGGACATAGTCTCCTTTGCCGACGATGTCGCTGAGGCGGTGGGTCTCGCCGTTGTATTCTATCTCGAAGTCGGTGAACGGACGGCCTTCGGCGGTGGCTTCCTGGCGGTCGAAGGACTTCTGATAGCGCTGCACGCGCTTGAAAGATGCGAAGGAGGGATACTTGGCAAGGGCGGCGGCAAATTCCTCGCGGGAGAGAGAGCCGGCCTGGTCGAGGAAGATGTAGTAGCCGATAGGATTGTCGGCGTTCTCGGCGAGTGCGCCCTGCATGAACGCATTGAAGCGGTCGACGACGGCCTGGCGGGAGGCATCGTCGGTGGCCGTGCGGTATTCGGCAGCGAGCGCGGAGGACTGTCGGCCGATGTCGTTGAGGCGGTCGTTGAGCATTGAGCCTACGGCGTCGCGCTCCTTGTTGATGGCTATGCCTCCTTCTTCGAGGATGAATGTGCAGTAGCGCTGTCCGTCGAGGAGCAGGCGAGCGAGGACGGGTTCGTCGATGGTGCCGCGGAATTCAGCCACACCGTCGGCGACGAGGACAGAGTCGATGCGCTCGTCGGTGTCGAAGTTAACGAGATAGACCATTGCCCCCTCGTCGTCGTCGGCCATGGGAGCTGTGACGTGGTAGGGCGCTGCGGTGGCTGCGGCCGCCGTGAGCAGGGCTGCTGCGCCCATGATTTTTTTCATATTCATATTGCGATGTTGCTTTTTTGTTTATTGCACAAAAATAACACTTTATAATCAACCTTTGCCAAATTTGAGGGTTAATATTTGTTGAGATACATATTTTATACGTAATTTTGTACATTGCAATAACATTTCAACTATGGAATCCCGCAAACATCTAAACGAATACATACAGGACTCGATACGCCAGAACTGGGAAGAGTTAGCTCTGACGGACTTCCACGGCGTGTCGTTCCAATACCGCGACGTCGCGCGCAAGATAGCCAAGCTGCACCTTCTGTTCGAACAGACCGGGGTGGCGCAGGGCGACAAGGTGGCGCTGTGCGGCCGCAACTCGGCCCAGTGGGCGATTGCGGCGCTGGCATGTCTGACGTACGGCGCCGTGGCGGTGCCGATTCTGCACGACTTCAAGAGCGACAATATACATCATCTGGTGACGCACAGCGACGCGAAGCTGTTTTTTGTGGACGAGGCCATCTGGGAGAATCTGGACGCCGACTCAATGCCGAATATCGCCGGCGCATTGCTCATCGCGGACTATTCGCTGCTGTTCTCGCGCAACAAGCAGCTGACAGAGGCGCGGGCACACCTGAACGAGCTGTTCGGCCACCGCTGGCCCGACCGCTTCACTGCGGAGGATGTGGTGTACCCGACGTTTGACCACGAGACGATGGCGCTTATCAACTACACGAGCGGCTCGACCGGCTTCAGCAAGGGCGTGATGCTTACTTACGGCAACCTGTGGAGCAACATCCAGTATGCCGTGGACGGACTTACGTTCCTGAATCCCGGCGACGGCATGGTGTGCATGCTTCCGCTGGCCCACATGTATGGACTGGTGTTCGAGATGATACACACATTCGTAAAAGGCTGCCACATCTATTTCCTGACGCGCACGCCGTCGCCGAAGGTGATAATGGATGCGTTCGCAACAGTGCGCCCGAAGCTGATAATCACCGTGCCGCTGATCATCGAGAAGATAATCCGCACGCGTGTGTTCCCTATGCTCGAGAAACCTCTGATGAAGCTGCTGATGCACATCCCGCTGGTGGACGACCACCTGCTCGGCAAAATCAAGGACAAGCTGGACGAGACCTTCGGCGGCCAGCTGCAGCAGATGATCATAGGCGGCGCAGGCGTAAACGCCGACGTGGCGGCTTTCCTGCGCAGGATAAAGTTTCCCTTCACTGTGGGCTACGGCATGACGGAGTGCGCTCCGCTCATCACCTACGCACCCTGGGACGAGCAGCGCCCCGGCTCGTGCGGCCGCATCGTGGACCGCATGGAGACGCGCATCGACTCGCCGGACCCGGAGAATGTGCCGGGCGTGCTGTATGTGCGCGGCGCCAACGTGATGAAAGGCTACTACAAGAACCCGGAGGCTACGGCCGGCGCGCTGGACAAGGACGGCTGGCTGAACACGGGCGACATATGCAGCATGGACGCCGACGGCTTCCTGACCATCCGCGGCCGCGACAAGAGCATGATTTTGGGCCCGAGCGGCCAGAATATCTACCCGGAGGAGATAGAACAGAAACTGAACAGCATGCTGTATGTGGACGAAAGCCTTGTGGTGGACG
This sequence comes from uncultured Porphyromonadaceae bacterium, assembly GCA_947175495.1. Taxonomy (GTDB): domain Bacteria; phylum Bacteroidota; class Bacteroidia; order Bacteroidales; family Muribaculaceae; genus CAG-873. Next base: position 2,964 of record CAMWNB010000071.1, read on the forward strand.
ATGACAACAAGCTGGTGGCGCTGATATATCCCGACTTCGAGAACGCGCACAAAGCGGGTCTGACGGACGCCGATATCGAACAGCAGATGCAACACAACATCGACCAGCTGAACACGGAGATGCCGGCCTACAGCCGCATCTCGCGCCTGCGCATCATGCACGAGGAGTTCGAGAAGACGCCGAAGCGATCGATAAAGCGCTATCTTTATCAGCATTGAGGTGCTGACGGAAAAATCCAGTAAGAATTATTGACTGAGAGGCTGATATGGCCTAAGAGGCTTTGAAGCCTGCAATTGAAACAATCATTATGGAAATCAGTGGAAAAAGACTTATAGCAGAACTGCGCGAGCGGGTGCTCGCAGGCGGGGAAATCTCGGAGGCTGAGGCGTATGCCCTTGCCGACATTGTGGCCGAGGCCGAAGGGCGCGAGGCTGTGCTTGAGGCGGCTGAGGCTGTGACGGCTCACTTTGCTCCGCGCAAGTTCGACACATGTTCGATTGTGAACGCGCGCTCGGGCCACTGCCCTGAGGACTGCAAATGGTGCGCGCAGTCGCGCCATTACAGCACGGGGTGCAAGGAATATGCCATCGTGGACCCGGAAGAATGCCGCGCGGCGGCGAAGGCCTGCCACGACTACGGCATAGGACGGCTGTCGCTCGTGGCAAGCGGCCGACGGGTGACGGGCGCGGCCCTGCGACAGATGGCCGGCGAACTGCGCCACGCGAGAGAGAATGCCGGCATCAACATATGCGCCTCGATGGGCCTGCTGGGCCGCGAGGAGCTGCAGGTGCTGCACGATGCCGGCGTGCGCCGCTACCACTGCAACCTTGAGACAGCACCGTCGTACTTCTCCACGCTGTGCACCACACACACGATGGACGACAAGGTGGCTACCATCCGCACGGCCCGCGAGATGGGCATGGAGGTGTGCTCGGGCGGCATCATCGGCATGGGCGAGACTATGCGCCAGCGCGTGGAGCTCGCGCTGAAGCTTCGAGAGGTGGAGCCGGTGTCGATACCCATAAACATACTGTGTCCTATCCCGGGCACGCCGCTTGAACATGCGGAAGCGCTGACAGCCGAAGATATACTGGCGACAATAGCAATCTTCCGCCTGGTGCATCCGCGGGTGCAGCTGCGCTTTGCAGGCGGACGCGACAAGCTGGACCGTGCGTCGCAGCTGCGCGCCATGCGCATAGGCATCAACGGCGCCATCGTGGGCGATCTGCTGACGACCGTAGGCTCGACCGTGGCGCAGGACCGCGAACTCGTGGCGGAAGCCGGATATGAATTCTGACTATGGAACTGACAGCAGCTCTCCGTAAAACCGTGGCGGGGCTGAGCGCCGCCAGGCACCGAAGGGAGACAGGCATGTTTGCCGCGGAAGGCACGAAATGCGTGCTCGACACGCTGGGCCACTTCCGGCTGTGCTATCTGCTGGCTACGCCCGCATGGCTCGAGGAGCACGGCGAGGCTGTGGCGGGAATGGACGTGGCAGTGGCGCGGCGCGCAGACATGGAGCGCATGACAGCGCTGGCTACACCTCCGCCGGTGATGGCCGTGTACGAGATACCCTCGCTGCCCGCACCGCAGCTGAGCGCCGACACGCTGGTGGTGGCACTGGACTGCGTGCAGGACCCCGGCAACCTGGGCACGATAGTGCGCGCCGCTGACTGGATGGGCGTGGACACGGTGCTGGCGTCGGCCGACACGACTGACATCTTCGGCGCGAAAGCCATACAGGCTACGATGGGAGCTATTTCCCGCGTGCGCGTGCATTACTGCGACCTGGCAGCGACGCTTGAGGCGCGGCCCGAGGGCATGGAAGTGTATGGCACGTTTCTCGGCGGCGAGAACATCTACACGATGCCGGGCCTCGGACCCGGCGGCATTCTGGTGATGGGCAACGAGGGCCGCGGCATATCGGAGGCAGTGGCGGCGACGGTGACGCGCCGCGTCACCATCCCGAGTTTCCCGACGGGAAGGCCGACATCGGAGAGCCTGAACGTGGGGGTAGCCACGGCCATAGCGCTGTCGCAGTTCCGCGCACGGGCATTTATTGCCAATTGAAACACAAAGACAATATTCCCGGCGGGGATGAATGTACGTTTAAATCTATAGAAGTTTATGGCTAAGAAGAGTGTGAAGACGGCGTGGTTCTGCACGGAGTGCGGGGCGGAATCAGCGAAGTGGGAGGGACGATGCCCTGCCTGCGGAGCGTGGAACACGCTGGTGGAGGAACGTGTGGCGACGGCGTCGCCCACAGGTGGCGCCAAAGGCAAGCATTCTGCCGGAAAGCGCCGGCGCGCCCTGGCCGTGAACGAAATAGAGGCGCTTTCGGAGACTCGCATCCTTATGCCCAGCAAGGAGCTGAACCGCGTGCTGGGCGGCGGCCTGGTGGCCGGTTCGCTGGTGCTGCTCGGCGGCGAGCCAGGCATAGGCAAAAGCACGCTTGTGCTTCAGAATCTTCTCTCCATAAAGTCGCGGACGATATTGTACGTTTCGGGCGAAGAGAGCGCCACGCAGCTGAAGCTGCGGGCCGACCGCATAGGCCGCGGCTCGGACAATGTGTTCATCGTGTGCGAGACGTCGCTTGAAACCATATTTGACCATATCGAGGCCGTGCAACCGTCGATACTGGTGGTGGACTCCATACAGACCATCGCCTCGGAGGCTCTGGACTCGGCGGCCGGCAGCGTGGGACAGGTGCGCGAATGCGCGGCGCGGCTTCTGAAGTACGCCAAGGAGCAGAATGTGCCGGTGCTGCTGATAGGCCACATCACCAAAGAGGGCTCTCTGGCCGGACCGAAGGTGCTCGAGCACATAGTGGACGCGGTGCTGCAGTTCGAGGGCGACAGCCGCTACATGTACCGCATCCTGCGCCCCATCAAGAACCGCTTCGGCAGCACTGCCGAGCTGGGCATCTACGAGATGGCGCGCACGGGACTGCGCGAGGTGACGAACCCGTCGGAGATGCTGATGAGCCACGATGCGGGAGGCGAAGGCCTGAGCGGCGTGGCCATCGGCGTGACGGTGGACGGCGCGCGTCCTTTCCTCATCGAGGTGCAGGCGCTGGTGAGCACGGCGGCTTACGGCACGCCGCAACGCACCGTGACAGGCTTTGACTCCAAGCGCATGAACATGCTGCTGGCGGTGCTGGAGAAGCGCGTGGGCTTCAAGCTGGCACAGAAGGATGTGTTCCTGAACATCGCGGGCGGTCTGCGCGTGAACGACCCCGCGCTGGACTTAGGCGTGATCTGCGCGATATTGAGCAGCAACGTGGACATGGCCGTGCCGAAAGGCTGGTGCATGGCGGGCGAGGTGGGCCTGACCGGCGAGATACGCCCGGTGACCCGTATAGAGCAGCGCATCAGCGAGGCTGCGAAACTCGGCATGACCGACATGCTCGTGCCGGCCGGCAACCTGAAGGGTGTGGACCGGGAGAGCGCGGGCATCGCGCTGCATGAGGTGGGAAAGGTGGAGGACGCCTTCCGCGCCATCTTCGGATAATCAAGCATTGGAAGGCTTAAACATCCACTCGTCGGAGCGGACGGCGCCTATGGTGATCACCGACATGGCCCGGGGCTGCGCCTGCGCGCGGAGTGCATGCAGGGCATCGGCGAGGGTGGCTCCGGTGGTAATGACGTCGTCGACCACGGCCACATGCAGGCCGAGCAATTCGGCAGGACGGCGGACGGCGATGATGCCTCCGACGTTGCGCATGCGCTCCTCGACGGAGCGGCGTGTCTGCGTGGCATGACCGCGGAGAGCGTGGAGGTTGTCGCCTACGGGAATGCCCGTTGCGGCGGAGATGCCGAGGGCTATCTCGCGGCTCTGGTTGTAGCCTCGGCGCAGCAGTCTGGTCCAGTGCATAGGCACCGGCAGAAGCACGTCGATGTCGGCAAGGGCAGGGACAGCGTCGGCCAGCATCTCGCGGGCAAAAAGGCGCCCCGCCTCCCGGGCGATGTGCGGCATCCCGGCGTACTTGGCGTCGCGGATGACGGCCGCATAGGGCGAATGGCGGCTGTAGTCCATCCATGCGGCAGCCAGTTCAAGGCGCAGGCCTGGACGTGTGAGACGCGCGGTGATGCTGTTGTCGGGGCGCAGGTGCATGCGCGTGCGGGGAAGGGCAGCGAGGCACGACAGACACATGAGCGTCTCGCCCCTCACCAGTGAGCAACCGCACACGGGGCACAGCCGCGGAAAGAAAGCGTCGAGAACGGAGCCGAGGAGATAGTTCATGACACAAAAGTAGGCATTTATGAGAATAAATCGCTAACTTTGGGCAGAAAAAGATACGGCATGATAACAGCAAGCATATTCCAGACGGTAGAATTTTATGTAATCACCTGCGTGGTGGCAGCCGCAGTGGTGGCCCTGAGCGCGATGCCGCGCCGCACGCGCGCGGCGCGCATGTACAGCTACGACGGCGATCTGATGCCCGGCGACCCGGAGGCGGAGCCGCGGCTGGTGTTCCGCGTGATGCGCGACGGGCGTGTGGAGCTGCGTCGCACGGGGCTCTCGGGCGTGGGCGACGAAGGCGAGGCGAGCATCGACGTGGAGGTGGCCGGCTTTGACGTGTCCATAAACGAGCGGCTGCGGGCCGGGCGCGGGCCGGCTGTGGGTGAAGCCGTGTGGGTGATGGACTTTTTCGGCCAGGAGTACTACCACATACGCTACCGCAGCGAGCAGACCGGCCGCTTTGCATCGCTGACGCTGCACGCCCGCCCGGGCATCACGGTGGACAAGCCGCTGATGCAGTGACGGCAGACGACACCGGAGAATACGAAAAGAGGATGCGCCTCGCGGCACATCCTCTTTCGCGCTTCAAGGTGGACTCGAACCATCGACCCTCTGATTAACAGTCAGATGCTCTA
>CAMWNB010000072.1 GCA_947175495.1 uncultured Porphyromonadaceae bacterium
GCCCGCCCCCGCATCGCCGGCCGCGCCTGCAGCCCGCCCGGGCTCCGACGGCGACTACGCCACCCACTCCTCTGCCGAGCTCGCTCCCGGCACCGTCATAGAGCATCAGCGCTTCGGCCGCGGCACCGTCCTCGAAGTCGACACCTCGGCCCTCGACCACCGCGTGCGCGTGCAGTTCGACCAGGTGGAGCCGCGCGTGCTGCTGCTCAAATTCGCAAAATTCAAGATTCTGAAATGATCACACGCCACAACATACCCACCCCCGTCTATCTCGTGCGCGAGGATGCCCTGCGCCGCAACCTCGACCTCATAGCCGACGTGCAGCGCCGCGCCGGCGTAAAAATCATAATGGCCTTCAAGGCCAACGCGCTTTGGCGCACTTTCCCGATATTCAAGGAATACGGCGTGTGCTGCACGGCAAGCTCGCTCAACGAGCTTGAGCTGGGCCTCACCTATCTCACCGACGCCGTGCACAGCTACACCCCGGCCTACACCCCCGCCACCATTGGCCGTTTCCTTGAAGGCAGCTCCCACATCACGTTCAACTCTCTGGGCCAGTGGCAGCGCTTCCGCGCCGACGTCGAGGCCCGCAATGCAGCCTGTCCCGAACGCCGCGTGTCGCCGGGTCTGCGCGTCAATCCGCGCTGCTCCGTTGTCGAGACCGACCTCTACAACCCCGCCCTGCCCGGTTCGCGCTTCGGCGAGCAGGCCGAAGCCCTCGCCGGCGGCATGCCCGACGGGCTCGAAGGCCTGCATTTCCATGCCCTTTGCGAGAGCTCGGCCGACGACCTCCGCCGCGTGCTCGAAGCCTTCGAGCAACAGTTCGGCCACCTGCTACGCAGCGGCCGAGTGAGGTGGGTCAACATGGGCGGCGGCCACCTCATGACCCGCGAAGGCTACGACGTCGACGCGCTCGTCGACATCCTTCTCGGCTTCCGCAGCCGCTACCCGGACATAGAAGTCATTCTTGAACCGGGCAGCGCATTCACATGGCGCACCGGCGACCTGCTCACGAGCGTCGTCGACATCATGGAGAACGACGGCGTGCGCACGGCCATCATCGATGCCTCCTTCGCCTGCCACATGCCCGACACACTCGAAATGCCCTACAAGCCTGCCATCACCGAAGCCATCGACCCCGACGAAGAACTTCCCGCCTATCGCCTCGGAGGCAACTCATGCCTCAGCGGCGACTATATGGGCGACTGGACATTCCCCGCGCCACTCCGCCCCGGCGACCGCCTCACCCTCGAGGACATGAACCACTACACCACGGTCAAAACCACCATGTTCAACGGCCTGCAACACCCCGACATAGCCATCGAACACTCCGACGGCACCATCGAGCTGCTGCGGCACTTCACTTTCGACGACTACCGCTCGCGCATGAGCTAAAAACCATACAGCAATGCCAAAGTTCTCCATCATCATCCCCGTGTACAACCGCCCCGACGAGGTGGCCGACCTGCTCGACAGCCTCGGGCGGCAGACAGTGCGAAATTTCGAAGCAGTGCTGGTGGAGGACGGCTCCACCGTGCCGTGCAGCGCCCAGGTCGAGGCAGCGCGCGCGGCAGGCCTTGATGTCAAGTACTTCGCCAAAGACAACGAAGGACGCTCCATTGCGCGCAACTACGGCATGGAGCGAGCCACGGGCAGCTACTTCGTGTTCTTCGACTCCGACTGCGTCATCCCGCCCGCTTATTTCGAGACGCTCGAACGCGCCCTTGACGCCACTCCGCTCGACTGCTTCGGCGGTCCCGACGCCGCCCACGAGTCGTTCACCACCACGCAGAAAGCCATCAACTTCGCCATGACCTCCTTCCTCACCACCGGCGGCATACGCGGTGGCAAAGTGCAGCTCGAGAAGTTCGTGCCCCGAACGTTCAACATGGGCTTCTCCCGCGCTGTCTACGAGAGTGTCGGCGGCTTCCGCGAGATGTTCTCCGAAGACATCGACATGAGCACACGCATACGCCGCGCAGGCTTCTCCATCGGCCTGTTGCGCGACGTGCCCGTGTGGCACAAGCGCCGCGGCAACCTCCGCAAATTCTTCCGCCAGGTCTACGTCTTCGGAATGAGCCGCATCACCCTCAAACTGCTCTATCCCGGCTCCATGAAGCTCGTCCACACCTTCCCTGCCCTCTTCGTGCTCGGCTGCGTTGCCCTCGTGCTCCTCGGCATCTTCTGCTCGCCGTGGTGGCTGCTGCCCCTCGGCCTGTGGCTTGTGGCCATCTTCATCGCCGCGCTCGCGCAGAGCCGCAGCCTCGCCGTCGCTCTCAAGGCCGTGCCCGCATCCTGCATCCAGCTGTGGGGCTACGGCCTCGGATTCATCCGCGCGTTCTTCACGAAGATACTTCTGGGACGCGGACGCGACATCGACGAGGAAATACGCATGCGTAAAGGCAAATGACCATGGCCGAAGAATATCCCGAACTCAACGCAGCCGTCTCGCTGATTCGCGACCTCGAACCCGAGCAGCGCCCGCGCGAGAAAGCCATCCGCCACGGCCTCGACTCTCTCTCCGACTCCGAGCTCATGGCCATAATCTTCGCCACGGGCATCCGCGGAAAAGGCGTCGTCGACCTCTGCCGCGAAATCCTCGACGACAACCGTGGCCATCTCTCCCGCCTCGCACGCATGAGCGTCAAGGACATATGCCGGCGCTACAAGGGCATAGGACCCGCCAAGGCCCTCACACTGCTCGCCGCGCTCAAGCTCGGCGAGCGCACCGTAGCCGACGCCCTCAGCGCCTCCGACGAACCCCTCAACACTCCCGCGGCTGCCTACCGCTACATGGCGCCGCGCCTCGTCGGGCTGCCCCACGAGGAATTCTGGGCCGTTTACCTCAACCAGGCCGCCCGCGTAATCTCCGAACGCCGCATCGGCCAGGGAGGCGTTGCCGGCACCTTCGTCGACGTGCGTCTCGTGGTCAAAGGCGCCCTTGAGGAACTTGCCTCGGCCATCCTCCTTTTCCACAACCATCCGTCCGGCAACATCCGGCCCAGCACCCAGGACGAAACCCTCACCCGTAAGATACGCGATGCTGCCGCACTTTTCGACATCCGCGTCAACGACCACATCATCATCGCCCCCGGCACCTACTTCTCATTCCACGACGAAGGACGCCTCTGAAATTAACCTTATTTAACCATGATGTGTCCGGTTTTTACACCATGCCGCCCATAACTTTGCGGCATAAACCAAAAATCACACATCATGACCATCACACTCGCTCCCCGCACACTCCGCGCTCTCCGCAGCCTTCCCCGTCGCGACCGACGCACCATGGCCTGGGCCCTCATCGGCCACATCTCCGAAACACACCTCAACCCTCTCCAGCTCATGACACTCACCATCCTGCGCCACTACCAGCGTCAGGCAGCAGCCGTCTGACACCACATCTTTCACGCGCCCACAATAAAAAATATTAACGGGCGCGCTCGCGTGCGGATTTTTTTGTAACTTTGGGAGCTTTTACGCTTAACCCTACCGCACGCAACGCATGACCCCCTTCGTACACCTGCACGTCCACTCGCAATACTCCGTGCTCGACGGCCAAGCATCCGTCACCAGTCTCGTCGACAAAGCCATGGCCGACGGCATGCCCGGCGTGGCAATCACCGACCACGGCACTATGTACGGTGTCAAGGAGTTCACCAACTATATCAAGAAGAAAAACGGCAAGATCAAGGACGCCATAAAAGAGGCGAAGGAAGCCGCAAGCAACGCACGCGCCCAAGGCGACGAAGCCGCAGCAGCCGAAGCCGAGGCCAAGGCCGAAGCCCTCAGCCGCAAGTTTTTCAAGCCCATCATCGGCTGCGAAGTCTATGTAGCCATGAAGGACCTTCACGAGCACGTCGACCGCACCGACATCGGCCGCCACCTCATTCTCCTGGCCAAAAACGAAAAAGGCTACCACAACCTCATCAAGATTGTCAGCCAGGCCTGGACCGAAGGCTTCTACTCCCACCCCCGCACCGACAAGCAGGCCATCGCAGCCCACCGAGAAGGCCTCATAGCATGCTCCGCATGCCTCGGCGGAGAACTGCCCAAGCTCCTCACCGCCGGCGACCTCGAAGGCGCCGACGCATGCGTGGCATGGTGGAAGCAGACATTCGGCGACGACTACTACATCGAGCTGCAGCGCCACAAGGCCACAGTGCCGCGCGCCAACCACGAAGCCTACGAGCTCCAGCGCCGCATCGAGCCGCAGCTCATAGCGCTCGCCCGTAAATACGACATCAAACTTGTGGCCACCAACGACGTCCATTTCACCAACGAAGAAGACGCCGAAGCCCACGACCGCCTCATATGCCTCAGCACAGGCAAGATGCTCGACGACCCCGACCGCATGCTCTACTCCAAGCAGGAGTGGTTCAAGACACAGGCCGAGATGAACGACGTCTTCGCCGACATCCCCGAAGCCCTCGCCAACACGATGGAGATTATCGACAAAGTAGAAACCTACTCCATCGACCACTCCCCCATCATGCCGAACTTCGAGATTCCCGAAAGCTTCGGCACCGAGGCCGAATACCGCAGCCGCATCACCGAACAGGAACTCTTCGACGAGTTCACCCGCGACGAACACGGCAACGTCGTGCTCTCCCAAGAAGCCGCCGAGGCAAAAATCAAGAAACTCGGAGGCTACGACAAACTCTACCGCATAAAGTTCGAGGCCGACTACCTGCGCAAACTCGCCTACGACGGCGCCGCCAAGCGCTACGGCACGCCACTCGACCACGAAATCGACGAACGCATAAAGTTCGAGCTCCACATAATGAAGACAATGGGCTTCCCCGGCTACTTCCTCATCGTGGAGGACTTCATCCGTGCAGGGCGCGAGCAACTCGGCGTCAAGATAGGCCCCGGACGTGGCTCCGCAGCCGGCTCCGTCGTGGCCTACTGCCTCGGCATCACACAGATCGACCCCCTCAAGTACGACCTCCTGTTCGAGCGCTTTCTCAACCCCGACCGCATATCCCTCCCCGATATCGACATTGACTTCGACGACGACGGACGCGAAGAAGTGCTGCGCTACGTCACACGCAAATACGGCGAGGAAAAAGTGGCCCACATCATCACCTACGGCACCATGGCCGCAAAGTCGGCCCTCAAGGATGTGGCCCGGGTCATCCAGCTGCCGCTGCCCGAGAGCAACCGTCTCGCCGGCCTCGTGCCGAAACGCATGCCCGAAGTCAACGGCAAAGAGCTGAAAACCACCCTCAAGAACTGCTACGAATACGTCGAGGAATTCAAGACCGAACTGGCCAGCAACAACCCACTCGTGCGCGACACCCTCCGCTACGCCCTCGCCCTCGAAGGCAACGTGCGCAACACCGGCGTCCACGCATGCGGCGTCATCATATGCCGCGACGACGTCACCGACTGGGTGCCCGTCAGCACCGCCGACGACAAAAAAGACGGCAAAGTGCTCGTCACGCAGTACGAGGGCTCGGTCATCGAGGAGACAGGCCTCATCAAGATGGACTTCCTCGGTCTGAAGACTCTCTCCATCATCAAGGAAGCACTGGCCAACATCAAGCAGCGCAACGGAATCGACGTCGACATCGACACCATACCGCTCGACGACCCCAAAACCTACGCGCTCTACTGCGCCGGACGCACCGTCGGCACCTTCCAGTTCGAGTCCACAGGCATGCAACGCTACCTGCGCGAGCTGCAGCCCAGCACCTTCGAGGACCTCATTGCCATGAACGCCCTCTACCGCCCGGGCCCCATGCAGTACATCCCCGACTTCATCGCACGAAAGCACGGCCGCGCTCCCATCGTCTACGACATCCCGGAGATGGAGAAATACCTCAAGGACACCTATGGCGTCACCGTCTACCAGGAGCAGGTCATGCTCCTCAGCCGTCTCCTTGCAGGATTCACCAGAGGCCAGAGCGACACCCTCCGCAAAGCCATGGGCAAAAAACTCATCTCAAAGATGGAAGAGCTCAAAGGCGTATTCTTCAAGGGCGGACAGGAGCGAGGCCACGACATCAAGGTGCTCGACAAGATATGGGAGGACTGGAAGCAGTTCGCCTCATACGCATTCAACAAGAGCCACGCCACATGCTACAGCTGGGTAGCCTTCCAGACAGCCTACCTCAAGGCCAACTACCCCTCCGAGTACATGGCGGCCGTCCTGAGCCGCAACCTCAACGACATCACCAAACTCGTCACCTTCATGGACGAGTGCAAAGCCATGAAGATTAAGGTTCTCGGCCCCGACATCAACGAGTCGCGCACCAGCTTCAGCGTCAACGCCCAAGGCGACATACGCTTCGGCCTGATGGCCATCAAGGGCGTGGGCGAAGGCGTCGCGCAGGCAATCATCGACGAGCGCGACAACAACGGCCCCTACCGCGACATCTACGATGTGGTCGAACGCGTGCCCGCAGGCGTCATCAACCGAAAAGTGCTCGAAAGCCTCGCCCTTGCAGGCGCATTCGACCGATTCGAAGAAATACAGCGCGAAGACTTCTTCGAAGAGTCGGCTCGCGGCATAAGCCTCAGCGACACTCTCATCCGCTACGGAGCCCAGTCCCAGAGCAAGCGCCAGGAACACCAGGCATCGCTCTTCGGCGACGACGACGAGGTCGTCAACGCCGCCAGCCGCCCGCCCATCGAGCACGCCATGCCCTGGACCAACGTCACCCGCCTCGAAAAAGAACGCGAACTGGTAGGCATCTACATGTCGGCCCACCCCCTCGACCCCTACTACATGGAACTCAACTATGGCGTCAAATGCACAGTGGCACAGCGCGAGGAACTCGTGCCGCAGGACGGCATGGAAATAACATTTGGCGGCCTCGTTCTCGCCAACACCGCCAAGACCACACGCAAAGGCGACCCCATGCAGGTAGTAAAAATCGAAGACTTCACCGCCACCACCGAAATCATACTATTCGGGCGCAACATCTACGAGTACAGCCACCTGTGCCAGCCGGGCACCCCCGTGCTCGTCACCGGCACCTACTCAAAAGGACGCTTCGGCGACGAAGTGAGATTCCGGCTCGACTCCGTGCGCCTGCTCGACGACATCAAAGGCTCGCTCATCGACGGCATCACACTCAACGTGGCCTCCGACGACCTCAACTCACAGCTCAGCGAATTCATCAACGACCTTGTGGCGAAAACATCCGAGAAAGACACTCTCGGCTCACTCTCCTTCAACATCTTCTCCCCGCGCTACAACCGCAAGCTCGCCATGCGCTCTGTCAAGAAGATACCCCTCACGCGCCACACCGTGCAGGCACTCCGCGACATGGACATCGACTTCGACGTCCACCGTCACCATTAATGAACACATTATAAACAGTCTCGTATACACATCTCGGAGCCCACGAGACCGTACTAGATCTCGTATGCCGTCTTCTG
>CAMWNB010000073.1 GCA_947175495.1 uncultured Porphyromonadaceae bacterium
GGGTGGTGCGGAGGATGAAGGGGAGGGGATCGCGCATGACCACGGGTGCTTCGGCCTGCAGGCGACGCATGGCGGCGATGGCCGCTGCGCCGTCGGGCTGCCATGACGCCACGATATAGTAGTAGGGTTCGGCGGTCTGCACGATGGAGGCGTCGGCGTAGCCTGCCTCGTGGAGCCGGTCGCAGAGCGAGCGGGCGTTGAAGAGTGTCTTGAACTGGCCTGCCACTACGCCGTAGGGCTGCGGAATGGAGCCCGGAGTGCCGTCGGGCGCGGGCGTGGGGTTGACGGGGATTGCGCGCAGCTCGGCGCTGTCGCCTCCGGCGGAGAGCATGGTGACGGTCATCTGGCGGCGCACCTTGCCATAGATGGAGGAGTCGAGCGGCACGCCGGCGTCGCGGCCCGCAATGGTTTTCTCATAGGCCGCGCGATAGTTGGCTTCGTTGGTGCGACAGCTTGTGGCGCAGATGCTTACGGCCAAGGCGGCGAGTGATGTTGTGAGGAGATTCTTCATAATGGTTTTCCGAGTTCGATTACTTCGAGGTCGCGTATGTCGGCTCCGTCAATGGTGAAGCGCACGAGGGTGCGCACTTTTTGCCATCCGTGGTGGCCTGCGGCCCCCGGGTTGATGTAGAGGAGGTCGCGCGCCGGATCGGGCATGACCTTGAGTATGTGGCTGTGGCCTGCGACTACGAGCTGCGGGCGCTCAGCGTCGAGCAAGCGGGCGAATCCGGGTGCGTAGCGACCCGGATAGCCGGCTATGTGGGTGAGCAGCACGTCGACATCCTCGACGCGGAAGCGCAGCAGTTCGGGGAGGCGGCGTGCAACCTCGCCGTGGTCGATGTTGCCCCGCACGCCGCGGAACACCGGCGCAATGCCTTCGAGATGGCGCAGCAGGGAGGCGTCGCCGACGTCGCCGGCGTGCCACACTTCGTCGCATGCGGCGAAGTGCAGCGCGTAGCGGTCGTCGATGCAGGAATGGGTGTCGCTGAGCAGCCCTATCCGTTTCATTGGCTGTTACTTAATGCCTATTTTCTTGGCGATTGCGGCGGGCACGGCTTTCTTGTTGACAAGCACGTTGAGTGTCTTGGCAAGGAAGAAGGGCTCGGAGACGTAGAGATAGCCGTCGTACTTCTGGTTGGTGTCCCAGGAGTTCTTTACTTTGTAGTAGCGGTTGCCGTTCTGGTCGTGGGCTGTGCCTACGATTTCCATGCCGTGGTCGTCGGTGGTTTCCTGGCTGTCGAAATATTTCTGGCGGAGTTCCTGGGTGACAGCGATTTCCTCGACCGGGCCTTTGAAGTCGAATCGTTCGTTCTGGCGGTCTTTGTCGCTGAGGTGTACCCAGCGTGAGAGTTCGGTGCCTTCCATGTCCTTCTCGTCCTTGCCTTTGGGAAGGATGGCTACGCCGTCGGTCCACTTGAAACCTCCTTCGCTGACGTCGGCTGCCCATGCCACGGTGTGGCCTTTGGCGAGGGCGTTGTCGACGACGGCTTTGAGTTCGTCGAGAGGGAGGTTGGTGTAGGATGCCCAGAGCCAGTTGTCGGGCACTTCAAAGATAAAATCCTCGTAGAAGGGGTGATGGGTGAATGATGTGAGGGCTATGTAGTTGTCGGGGTCGATGCCGAGCGATGCAGCGTAGGACTGCGGGGTGTACTGCTTGCCTTTGTAGGTGAAGGTTTCGGGCACCTGACCGAGATAGGTGTCGAGCACGGCCTCGAAGCCTTTGCGCCATGCGGTGCTTATCTTTTTGTCGGGTTTGCTGACGATGACGTCGACGTAGGCCTTGAGGATGCCGTCGAGCTCGCCGTGGACGTGCTTGTCCTCGCCGTAGTTCAGACCGGAGTAGACTTCCTCCGGCACGGCACCGTAGCGGCGCCAAACGTAGGGCACGTCGAGGATGGATCCGCCGGGTCCGAAGTTGGCTGCGCCGTACATGCGCACATAGCGGTCGGCTTTGTCGAGGTAGCAGTAGCGCACGGTGAACATCTCGGATAGGTCGAGCGAATCGCCTCCGGCTTTACGAATTTCGTTCTCGAAGAATGAGGTTCCGGAGAAGCACCAGCAGGTGCCGCTTTTGTTCTGGTCCTTGACGGAGGTGACCGGAATGGTGATTTCGTCGGTGAAAACGAAGCCTTGGGGTATGGAATCGTTCTTTTCCTGCCCGAAAACATGTGAAACGGAGCAGAGGGCGAGGGAAACAAGTAGCAGATGTTTCATTGTAACTATTTTGAGATGATTTTGTTGTGTTTCTGAAATAATGTTCCACGGAAAATGTTCCACGGAAAAGGGGGTATGTTCCACGCGTGGAACATTCGTGGAACATAGTGTTCCACGGAAATCACTCCGGGCTGTACCACTCGCGCCAGTCGGCCGCGAGGTCGAGAGCAAAGTCGAGCATGGTGTCGGTGCCCTTGAGCGCGAGGTCGGGGTCGAGGTCGATCTTGCAGCCGTCGGAGGGCGGAACACCGTTTTCGGTGAGCTGCATGTGCGAATCGTAAACGGGGCAGGCTGACATGCGCACGCCCCAACCGCAGGGTATCTCGGAGGAGAAGGGCATGCCGGAGCCTCCGCCGGTGGTGTCGCCGACGATGCGCACGTTGGGCAGCCGGCGCATGATGGCCACGAAGCTGTTGGCGGCGCTGAAGGTGGAGCGGTTGGTGAGTATGACCACAGGGCGAAGCCAGCGCACATGGCCTACGGCGGATTCGTAGTAGAAGGGGTATGGCTCGGAGAAGGCGTCGTGGGCCGGGCCTGTCTTGTGGGATATGTAGCCTGCGAGGGTGGTGGTGTCGATGAAGCGTGAGACGAGGCGTTCGGTGGTGGTCATCATGCCGCCGCCGTTGTCGCGGACGTCAATGACAAGGGCGGGGCAGCCGGCTTCGGCGAAGGAGAGGAGCGACACGTCGAGTGCGCCGTCGGGGATGCCTGAGGCCATGGTGGTGACGAGCATGTAGCCGATGCTGTCGTGGAGGACTTTGTAGCTGAGCGGGCCTGACTGTGCGTAATCGAAGTCGAGATAGTACTGACGGACGAGGCGGAGGTCGAAGTTCTGCGGATAGTCGCTCCACCAGCGGCGGTAGTAGGAGACGTTGAATGATGAGCTGAGGTTGACGTGGCCGTCGCGCAGTTCGTCGAGCATGTCGCCGCAGAGGTTGAAAAAGTCGGTGGTTTTCATCTCGTCGGGGTTGATGCGTGCGCGGTAGCGTGCGCCGATTTCGGCCCAGTCGACGTCTTTTTCTGCGAAGAAGCAGTAGTGCTCGTCGATGACGCTCCATAGGGCGTCGAAGTTGCCGTACATGCCGCCGTCGTAGTCTTCGACGTGGTGGCATGAGGCGACGGCTACTGCGACGGCAATGGCGGATATGATGCGATGGAGGAGTTTCATCAGTAGATGGCGGATATGATGCGGGCGTGCGGGTCGATGCCGCGGCTGCGTCCTATGGTGATGGATTCGGTTGTGACGCCGATGACGAAGAGGTGGGTGACGTGGCGTGTCACGATGTTGTTGGCCTTGGAGGAGAGGATGTCGGCGGCGTAGCCGATGCGCAGGGATGTGTTGCCGAGATGGAGGTCGGCCGACAGGAGGTTGTCGAGGCGGAAGTAGCTTCCGGGCCACGCCACATGGGCGAGGCCGCGGTGGTTGCCGAGGTAGATTTCGTAGTAGAGTTCGCCGTAGTCGGGCGAGAAGAATGCTCCGATGAGGGGCATGCGGGCCTGGTAGCGCAGGGTGACGGGCAGGCGCGAGAAGCGATGGTTCCACACGCCCATGACGGTGGGGCCGAGCGTCCATGCGGCGCGTGCCTGGGCCGGATTGTTGCCGTTGCGGGCGAGCAGGAGTGCGCCGCCGCCGAGGTCGGTGCAGCCGCCGCAGAACAGCCGGAGTCCGGGCACGGATGCGATGTGGAAGCGGCGCATCATGGACCAGGAGAGGCGCATCTCAAGGCCTGACATGGAGGCGTTGCGCGCGGGATTTTCGGTGGCGTCGAGGATGAGGCGCGCGTCGAGCTGCATGATCCAGCGGTCGGGGTCGAATGCCATGGCCGAGAGGCGCTCGTAGCGCATCTCGGCTCCTATGCCGGTGTAGTGGAGGGGTGTCAGGTAGGTGTCGCAGATGTGGGATGTTCCGAGGCCGAGGGTGTAGGCGCTTGTGACGGGGCGGTAGGGGCGCAGGGTGTCGGCGGGCTCGGCTGCCCGGGTGGAGAATGCGGCTGCGATGCCGACGAGAGCTGAAAGAAGCAGGCGCTGAATCATCAGAAGAGGCGTTGTTGGCCGGTGAGGTCGTCGCGGATTTCGTCGTCGGAGGTGTCGCCGGCTGTGCCGTCGGGCCGGTCGAAGCCTTCGCTGTCGACGTCGGGCGAGGGCGTGCCTGCGGTTTCGTCGTCGTTGTCGTCGGGCGCGGCATCTTCGGGGCGCGGCTTTGGCTCGAGTTCTTCGACGGTTGCGAGGGCGTAGGTGGTGAGACGTTTGCCGCGTGCCTTGAAGCTTTTTTCGCCGATGAATTCTTCGGCGTCGACGATGAGCGGGTCGCGATAGTCGTCGGGAGCGGCGAATGAGACGCGGAACATTGCGCCGGGTGTGTCGGAAAGGAGGATGAGGGCGGAGGCTTCGTTGTCGCCGAGATAGCGTTGCTTGCGCGGTGATGGCTCGAAGCGGAAGCGTTTGATGTAGGGGTAGCCTTGGTCGGCGTCGTGGAGGATGGCTGTCCAGACGCAGTCGGGGCGGAATTTCTCGATGCGGAGGATGGTGTCCTCGTAGTGGTTGGTGGCTTCGAAGCCTGTGGTGTAGAATTCGCCGCTGCGGAGGACGACGAGCACGAGGTCGTCGCCTTTGAACTCGCCGAGGTAGTCGCCGCGTCCGTCGTAGTTGAGGCGCAGCACGTCGCGGTCGAACCAGACGTCGCGTCCGCCGAGGGTGCTGACTCCGCGCTCTTTGAGGGAGAAGCGCGCGACTTCGTTTTTGGTGACGAGATTTCCGAGCGACTGCTTGCCTTTGATGGCGAGGCGGGCGAAGTCGACGTCGATCTGGAGCTTGACAAGGCGTGCCTTGGGGCGTAGAATGACTTTTACGACCTCGGCTTCGCCGTTGGGGTTGGCCGAGAACCAGACGACGCGTGTGCCGGGGAGGCCGGGGGTGAGGTTGTACTCGCGGTCGCGCGTGATGCCTGTGACGGCGAAGCGTTTCATGTAGTATGCGCCTCCGCGGCCGTTCTGGTAGATGACGTTGTAGATGGTGCGTGTGTCGTTGCGTTTGAATACGTTGACAAAGAGCACGTTTTTGTCGACAAAGAGTTTTTCCTGCACTTTGACCACTTTGTAGCGTCCGTCTTTGTAGAAGATGATGACTTCGTCGAGGAGGGAGCAGTTGCAGATGAACTCGTCTTTCTTGAGGGCTGTGCCGATGAATCCTTCTTCGCGGTTGAAGTAGAGTTTTTCGTTGGCTTCGGCTACGTTGGCGGCGGCGATGTTGTCGAAGTTGCGCACGACGGTGTGGCGGGGGTAGTGCTCGCCGTATTTTTCTTTGAGGCCTTCGTACCAGGCGATGGTGTAGTCGGTGAGGTGGTCGAGGCGGTCGGCTGTGTCGGCGATGTCGCCCTGCAGCGCCGCGATGTCGGCGTCGGCTTCGTCGGCGGAGAAACGCAGGATGCGCTTCATTTTGATTTCGAGGAGGCGGAGGATGTCGTCGCGGGTGATTTCGCGCACGAATGCGCCTTTGTATGGTTCGAGGCGTGTGTCGATGTGGGCGACGGCGGCGTCGATGTCGGGTGCCTGCTCGTAGGCTTCGTCCTTGTAGATGCGCTGCTCGATGAATATGCGCTCGAGAGATGCGAAGAGGAGTTGCTCGCGGAGTTCGGCAAGGCGTATGGTGAGTTCGCTGCGGAGTATGGCCATGGTGGTGTCGACGCTGTGGCGGAGGACGTCGCTGACGCCGAGGAACTCGGGCTTGCTGTCGCGGATGACGCAGCAGTTGGGGGAGATGCTGACTTCGCAGTCGGTGAAGGCGTAGAGTGCGTCGATGGCTTTGTCGCTGGATGTGCCCGGCTGCAGGTGGACGAGGATGAGTGCTGTCTCGGCGGTGTTGTCGTCGACTTTGCGAATCTTTATTTTGCCTTTTTCGAATGCTTTGAGGATGCTGTCGATGACGGCTCCGGTGGTGCGGCCGTAGGGTATCTCGGTGATGGCGAGGGTGCGGTTGTCGACTTTCTCGATTTTCGCGCGCACTTTGAGGACGCCGCCGCGGCGTCCGTCGTTGTAGCGTGATGTGTCGATGAAGCCTCCTGTGGCGAAGTCGGGCAGTAGCTCGAAGGTTTCTCCGCGGAGGTAGGCGACGGCTGCGTCGAGAATCTCGTTGAAGTTGTGGGGCAGGATCTTTGATGAGAGGCCGACGGCGATTCCTTCGGCTCCCTGGGCGAGCAGCAGGGGGAACTTGGCGGGGAGTGTGACGGGCTCTTTTTTGCGTCCGTCGTAGCTGAGTGTCCACTCAGTGACTTTGGGGTTGTATAGCACGTCGAGGGCGAAGGTGGAGAGGCGTGCCTCGATGTAGCGGCCTGCGGCTGCGGATGCTCCGGTGAGGATGTTGCCCCAGTTTCCTTGTGTCTCGACGAGCAGTTCTTTCTGACCGAGCTGCACGAGTGCGTCGTTGATGGATGCGTCGCCGTGGGGATGGTACTGCATGGTGTTGCCGACGATGTTGGCTACTTTGTTGAAGCGTCCGTCGTCGAGGGTCTTCATGGAGTGGAGGATGCGTCGCTGCACGGGCTTGAGTCCGTCGTCGATGTGGGGCACGGCGCGCTCGAGTATGACGTAGGATGCGTAATCGAGGAACCAGTTGCGGTACATTCCCTGCAGTCGGTGTCGGACGACGTCGGCTGTGGGGTCGAAGGTTTTGGATTTCTCGTCGGGTGTTATTTCAGGTGCATCAGTGTCGGTCATGTGTTGTGCTACTCGTGGTTATAGCACAAAGTTACTAAAATTTAAGGAATAGAGCGCAAAAAAAGTAAAAAATCGCGTGGATTTGGCTATGGGG
>CAMWNB010000074.1 GCA_947175495.1 uncultured Porphyromonadaceae bacterium
GGCGCGGAGTTGTGTATAAGCGACATTAATAAGACATGAGCGCCCGAAAAAGTTTATCTGGTAAAGGCAGTCGGCATGATTCCGGTGGTGAATACAGATGAAAAACGACGGCCGTGCTCATTGGTGAGCGCGGCCGCCGCGGTTATAGAGTGTGATGAATGGGGTCGGGAATTTACTTCTTCGCTGTCTTGTTGCGGCGAGCATCGGTGATGAAGGCGACGGGGGCAGCAACGTAGATGGTGGCGAGTGTACCGATGATGACGCCGAGCAGCATTGCGAAAGTGAAGCTGCGGATGGCATCACCACCGAGGATGAAGATGCACAGCAGCACGAGCAGAGTCGATGCGGAGGTCATGATGGTACGGCCGAGGGTCGAGTTGATCGATGTGTTGATAGTGGTGAAGAAATCCTGCTTGGGATAGAGGCCGACGTTCTCGCGCACGCGGTCGAACACTACCACGGTGTCGTTGATCTGATAACCGATGACGGTGAGGATAGCGGCGATGAATGTCTGGTCAACTTCCATGGCGAAGGGGAGCACGCCGTAGAGCAGCGAGTAGAGGCCGATGATTGAGAAAGCCGTGAACGCTACAGCAGCGAGGGCACCCAGCGAGAATGCAACGTTGTGGAAACGGAGCAGGATGTAGAGGAACATCGCGATGAGCGAGATGATGACAGCGATGTAGGCGTCGGTGCGCATGTCGTTGGCCACGGTCGGGCCTACTTTCTGCGAGCTTACGATGCCCTGGCTGGCATCAGTGGTGGAGAACTCTGCTGTGGTCATGCCTTCGCGGAGGTAGGGCTTGAGCACGTTGAAGAGCTTGGCGTTGATTTCCTTTTCGGTGTCTTCGTTTTCGTCGTTGATCTTGTAGTTGGTCGACACGCGCACCTGGTTGGAGCTTTCGATTGTGATTACGCTCACGGAAGCGCCTTCGAACTCGTCGGCGAGTGCGTTCTGCAGTTCAACGGTGTTGACGGGCTGCTCGAACTTGACTACATAGTTGCGACCGCCGGAGAAGTCAATGCCCTGGTTGAGGCCGCGACCGAAGAGCGAAGCAATTACGACGAACACCATGACGAGGGCGATGGTGAAGCTGAGCTTGCGCTGGCCGAGGAAGTTGATGTGGGCGTTTACGAACATCTTGCGCGAGAGGCCGGTGGAGAACGTCATGTTCTGGAATGCGCCGAGTTTGCTGAACCATGTGAAGAACACGCGGCTGAGGAACACTGCGGTGAAGAACGAGCATACAAGACCGATGATGAGCGTGGTGGCGAAGCCCTTGATGGGGCCGGTGCCGAAGAGAAGAAGAATCACACCGGTGATGATGGACGTAAGGTTGGAGTCGAAAATTGCCGAGAAAGCGTTGCTGTAGCCGTCGCTGATGGCGGTGCGCAGGTTTTTGCCGGCGCGGAGTTCTTCCTTGGTGCGCTCGAAGATGAGCACGTTGGCGTCGACAGCCATGCCGAGCGAGAGTACGATACCGGCAATACCGCTCATGGTGAGCACGGCCTGGAAGGAGGCGAGGATGCCGAGAGTGAAGAAGAGGTTGCACAGCAGGCATATGTTGGCTACGAGGCCGGGGATAACGCCGTAGAATACCATCATGAACGCCATCAGCAGCACGAGAGCCACGAGGAAGGAGGTGAAGCCTTTTTCAATGGCCTGTTTGCCGAGCGACGGACCGATGACCATGTCGCTGATGATGTGAACTTTAGCGTCCATCTTTCCGCTCTTAAGAACGTTGGCGAGGTCTTTTGCCTCATCGAGGGAGAAGTCGCCGGTGATGCTGGACGAGCCGCCTTCGATGGCGGTGTTGACGTTGGGAGCGCTGTACACCTTGTCGTCAAGCACGATTGCAACCTGACGGTTGATGTTGGCTGCGGTGACGCGTGCCCATGCACGGGCGCCTTCGGGGTTCATACGCATCGACACTTCATTGCCGCGCAGGGGATCGTAGTCGCTGCTGGCGTCGCTCACGGCCTTGCCGTCGAGGGCGGGCTTGCCGCCGGGGGCGCGGAGTGCGTAGAGCGCGTAGCCGAAGTTCACTTCCTGACCGTTGACGTCGGTGCGGGTGGCGGGCTTGACGCTCCAGCGCAGTTTAAGGTCGCTGGGCAGGAGGTTCTTGGCTATGTTGCTCGCAAGAAGCTCGTCGATTGCTGCCATTGCACGGGCATCGGGGGCATAGCCCACGGTGGCGCCGTAGCCGGGGTTCTGCAGCAGAGCAGCGAGGGGAGCGGCATTATATGCGCTGTCGGCAGAAAGGCGGGCGGCAGTGTTGTTCAGCGCGCCGGCAATCTGGTCGTTGGTGTATGTTTCGTAGAATTCGAGGTTGGCAGAGCGCTGGAGCAGGTCGCGCACGCGCTCATGGTCTTTGACACCGGGGAGCTCGAGCAGAATCTGGCCGTCCTTGCCCTGAAGCACCTGGATGTTGGGCGAAACGACGCCGAACTGGTCGATACGGTTGCGGAGCACGTTGGTTGCGGAGTTGTCGACGCGGTCTTTTACTTCGGCCTTGAGCTTGTCGCGAACGGCATCGTCGGCAGCGCCTGCGTTGACGAGACCCTGGAACACAACGGAGAAGTCGGCCTGGGGGCGACGCTTGCGGTAGTCGCTTACGAAGGCGCCTACGAAGTCGTCGGTTTCATGTGCGTTTACGGCTGCGAGAGCGGATGCGATGGACGACTCGAACACGGAGTCGGTGTCGCCGCTCTTCATGCTGCGGAGCATGTCGGGCATGTCAACCTGCAGTATGACGTTCATACCGCCCTTGAGGTCGAGGCCGAGACCCACGCCCCATTTGCGGACGTCGTTGAGTGTGTAGCCGAGATAAACTTTCTGCTCGCCGAGCGAGTCCATGTAGTGTTTGTAAGCCTGGTTGTAGGCAGCGTCGTCGTTGTCACCGCTCTCGACCAGCGCGTACTGCTCTGCCTTCGTCTCGTGCTTGCTGGAAATCAGCGAGAACGAAAGGTAGAACAGGCACACCACAGCCAAGAAAATGGCAATGACACCGGCAACGATGGTGCCCAGTTTTCCTTTGCTTTGCATGTGATTGATTTGGGTTAAATCTTATTAAAAATTCTTTGTTCGATTTTTCGGCTCGCAAATATAGCGTGTTTTCTTGATATAAGCGGTGTCGATGGCCGTTTTTCTGCAATTTAGAGGGTGTTTTTGACTTGCCCGACGGCGCGTATGGCAAGATTGGGCCGGGTCGGATCGTTGCAGATAATGTTGATCTTGGAATTGAGAAGCGGACCGGTCAGCTGCGACGGGTCGACGCGTACGGTGAGGCGTCCGCTTTTGCCGGGTTTGATACGGGTGCGGTCAATTGTGGCCGTGATGCCGGGGTCGATGCAATACACCCGTCTGATTTCAAGTGTGCTGCGGCCGCGATTGCTTATGTCGGCAGTGAGCTCGACGGTGTCGTCGTCGCTGGAGATTGTGCCGAAGTCAAGGCTTGACAGATTGGCTTCGGCCGCCGGAGCCTTGGCGCGCTGTGCATCGGTGAGGGTGGAGAAGTCTTCGCTCACCACTACGGTTAGAGGCAGCGTGTGTCGTTCGTCGGATGTCGCGTCCGGGGTTATGACGAGCGAGTCGGCAACGAATCCCCAATCGGCTCTGTCGGTGCGCACGTGGCACACGAGCGATGTCTGTTCGCCGGGCGCTACAGCCGCGGGCATCCAGGCTACATCGACGAAGGCGGGAGTGCGCACGGCTGCGGGGCGGAGCGTGTCGGTCGACGCGTTGTATACCTCGACGAACACGCTTTTGGTGTGTCCGCGGGCCACGTCGCCTGCCATCACTGCGCCACGGCTCATCCGCATGGCGCCGCCCATCTCTATGGGGTAGCGTTGCGACACTGTGGCCGGCGCCCCTATGACGGTCCCGCTGACGGTGAGCGTGGTGCGCACGGGGTCGGTGTTGGTGTCGATATATACGTTTTTGGAGAATCGTCCGGGGCGCCCTGTGGGGTCGTAGCTGACTGTGATCTCGGCGGTGTCGCCGGGTGCCACGTCGTCGCGGGTGTAGCGGGGTAGGGTGCATCCGCACGAACTGCGTGCCGCCGTGATGCGCAGTGGCCCGTCGCCGTCGTTAATGTAGCGGAATGTGCATTCCACGGTGCCGTCGTCTTCGTGGAAGGCACCGAAGCGGTGGTGTGTCTCAAGCCAGCGCACCGAAGGGCCGGCTGCTGCGCCGAGTGCGGCCATCATGGTCGCCGACGCTATCAGTATCTTGCAATTCATTCTGCAAAAATACGCATTTTCGCCGCAACGGCCAAAATGTGTTGTCGGGCAGAGATTAACTGAGGTGCAGCGAGCCGATGTCGACGAGCTTGTTGACTACAGCATATATGGCCAGACCGGCGGGGCTGTGGATTTGAAGCTTGGCCGATATGTTGCGGCGATGGGTGGTGACCGTGTTTACGCTAAGGCATAACGTATCGGCAATCTCTTTGTTGCTCATTCCTTTGGCTACGCACACAATGATGTCTTTCTCCCGGCTGCTCAACACTTCAGCTTTCTCCGGCCGTGGCTGTTCGGACGCGGATTTTTGTTCGGCGGCTTTGCGCTGCACATGCTTCTCGAGTTCGTCTACGGCTGGAACGAACAGCAGATCTTCTATTGCACAATGGCTGGTGAGGTCCTGCTCGCAGGTGATGATGTCGAAGAGCACGGATGTGAGTTTGTCGTTGTCGTCGCGCCCCGGATAGTATCGCACCACTATATCCTTTAACTCGTCGAGACGGTCGTTGATGTGGTGATGGTAGCGGGCGAAATCGTTGATGCGATAGTGCTTGGACGGTGACCCCTCAAGGAGCGACTCCACATAGGCGAACACAGTGTCGTTCTCGTAGTTCATGTGCCTTTCCACCTCAAGCACATATTCGTC
The DNA here is from genome assembly GCA_947175495.1 of uncultured Porphyromonadaceae bacterium. GTDB lineage: Bacteria > Bacteroidota > Bacteroidia > Bacteroidales > Muribaculaceae > CAG-873. Next base: position 4,889 of record CAMWNB010000074.1, read on the forward strand.
ATAGAATTTGAGTATCAGCATTGCCAGCTCGTCGCGTCCGGAGCAGTCAATGGCATCGATGAGTTTGCGGCGAATCAGCGGCAGATTGTATTCCAGAAAATAGCTGTGGGCGCGTTTCAGATATAGCATCAATGCTGCAGCCGACAGTTCCGATTTGTCCACGCGGTGGCCCGAGATAAAGCCTGCCACGGCAAGAAATGTGCGCGTGTCGACGCCATGCTCGTCGCATAGCTCCTGCACGGTGCGGTCGCCGAAGCCCATGGGGATGCCAAAGCGGTTCATCACCATGAGTATGAGGCTGTTGTCGCGGATTAAATCGCGCATGCGGTGGGCGGGGAGATAGCACTCCAAAGCTTCAGTCATTTTTCAGATTGGATTCTGTTTTTCAAGGCGCAAATATACGAAAAATCCATTTCCTCGCCAATACTCAAAAGTGAGTATTGTCAATAGGCCAAAGCAACGTTGTCGACCCACAGTGTCAGTCCCGGTGTGCCCATGTAAGGCTCGCCGCTTCCTGCCGAGAACATGACAATCATATGAGTGGGTGAGGCGTCGGGACTATCCCAGCCCACCTCGTGCACAGGCACCATCTTGCCTTTGCTGTTGCGGGCGTAATAGCTTTTTTCCTTAGGAATTAAGTCCATCACATTTTGCGCATTGCCGTAGATCAGTTTAAGATCGTGGCCATTAATCCATCCCGTGGTGGTTTTGGAATAACGTTCGCGGGCTGTCGCTACGCGTTTGGCATACAGATTTCCGGAAGCATCCTCCCAGCGGCGTTGCAACAGAATGAAAGCTTCGGCCTTGTCAGAGCCCGCAATGGTCTTTTTCTGTCCGAATCCGCTGCTGTAGGTGCGAGTGTTACCATCGGGCACCTCCACTTTATAGTCGAAGTGCAGCGCCTTTGGGCGCTTGGTGAATGGAATACCCATCTCCATCTTGGCGTATGGGTCGCTGGTGCTGGTTATGGGCTCAAACATACGCCCAAGAAACAGCGTGCCCGCCACCAACACATCTATATTAATAATGCCTATGGCTTTGCAGTGCTCCAGCTTGGTGGTGAGCCTTGCGCACTTGCCTCCTGTCGGGCGCGAATCGGGATAAACGGCATTGCTTGTTTTTGTGATGCCCATCACTTTGGCCATAACATTGCTTGATGCCCAAGGCGTTCCTCCCGACGGCACATAGGGTTCGTCACCATCTATCGTGCGGTCGGGTCCCACCGCGTACACTTGCTTGTGTGCGCCGCCAATCACACGGCTTTCTTTGATGTTGCGTGTCACCCAGTGTTCGAAATCGCCGTATCGTAGTGGCTCCGTATTGCTTGCTGCGTTGGCAGGAGCCCATGCGATTGCCATGCAAAGAACCGTTGAAACTATTGTTGTACCTATTTTTTTCATATAAATATAAGCGTCCGGCGCCCCGGATTGTTTTTATTTTTTCTCACAAAATTATGGCCCGCAAAGATACGCAAACCTGCCGAATTGCGAAAGCATCGCTTTATTTATGTGGTATTTTGACCATTATATTGTCCGTTTATGCCATTTAGAACCTTGCCTTTGAAATTTTTTCAAAAAAATATCTCAAAATATTTGCATAGTTCAGAAATTACTGCTAACTTTGCATCGCTTTTGAGGAACGACACTTTCAAACCTCAAAACGGAATGACTCCGTAGCTCAGTTGGTAGAGCAACTGACTCTTAATCAGTGGGTCGAGAGT
>CAMWNB010000075.1 GCA_947175495.1 uncultured Porphyromonadaceae bacterium
TATTATAACTTTGTAATCACTACAAGATAGTTAAACACGGGATATCCAAAACATGAACTTCACCGACATCGAACTAATCGAACTGATGCACAAGGCGGGAATACGCCCGTCGGTGCAAAGGATTGCGATATTGTCGAGCGTGTTCAACACAAGAAGGCATCCGTCAGCCGAGGATATTTTCTCTGAACTAAGCCCGCACTACCCATCGCTATCGCGCACCACAGTGTACAATTCCCTGCATGCGCTATGCGAGTGTGGCCTTGTTCGCCAGCTGGAAATCGATGGCGCCAACATGCGCTACGACATGGCGCCGCAAAAACCCCACAGCCACTTTATCTGCCGCCGATGCGGACGGATATTTGACATGGCAATGCCCGAAGGGTTGAGTGCTTCCGCCGGTTCGTATGAAGGCTTTTGTGTTGACTGCGTAGATGTCTATTTCAAAGGTATCTGCCCTGATTGCAAACAAAAATTAACCACATAATCAATTGCAAAAATGAAAGAACTTAAAGGAACAAAAACCGAGAAAAACCTGATGGAAGCATTTGCCGGCGAATCGCAGGCCCGCAACAAATACAGCTACTTTGCTTCCAAGGCACGCAAAGATGGATATGAGCAGATAGCAGCAATCTTTGAGGAAACTGCCCACAATGAAAAAGAGCACGCCAAGATGTGGTTCAAGCTCCTCAACGGCGGCGAAATCAGCAGCACCATGGACAACCTCCGCGAGGCTGCCGAAGGAGAGAACTTTGAGTGGACCGACATGTACGACCGCATGGCCCGCGAGGCTGACGAAGAAGGCTTCCACGAAATCGCCCTCAAATTCCGCGCCGTGGCAGCAATAGAGCGTCACCATGAAGAGCGTTACCGCCGACTGCTTGCCAACATCGAGGACGGCATCGTCTTCTCCCGCGACGGCGATGCCATCTGGATCTGCCGCAACTGCGGTCACATCGTCGTCGGCCAAAAGGCACCCGAGTTGTGCCCGGTGTGCAACCACTCGCGCAGCTTCTTTGAAATCAAAGCTGAAAACTACTAATAATCTTCTTCACCTTTCAGACAAAAACGCCGAGTCGTGCAGACTCGGCGTTTTTTATTTGTTTTATGGTGCAGGATGCGCTTAGAACAGGGTGAGTTGCACACCTTCGGGATAAGCGTCGAGATACAGCGACATGGTGCGGCTCCAGCCTTGCGTGGCGTTGCGCAATCTCACTTGCACAATGCCAAGGACGCCATGCATGGCCCGGCGCAGCTCGCCGATGATGTTGCTTGTGCAACTTATTCCGCTTATGCGGAGATCTGCAAGATGTCGGCCGCCCTGTGTGGCGGATGCGAAAAGGATGTCTGTTGCGCTGATGGTTGCCATATGCCGTACTTTTTTGTTTGTACGGCAAAGTTACAAAAGGTATTGGGCTAAATCACAGCCCAATACAGTTAAGTAATTTTAACCACGCTAATAATCACTGCATTTCAAGCGGCAGGCAACGCATCATATAGTCGCGCGCAGTAGCCCATGGCACATAAAGCTCATCGCTGTTGGGCAACAATGGCACGGGCACTTCATTGAGCGACGCCCGCACATAGTAGTGCCCGGTGTTGCGGCTACGGAACAGCACAAGCTGAAGGTTGGCAGCCATTGGCACGATGTCGAAGTCGCGCCAATGCATGGCCACTGTATCAAAATAGTTGGTGAGATAGTAACATCCGCGAAGGCGCAGCAACGAGAGCAACGGCATGAGCGTCTCTGCATGGCCGAAGCGAAGGCGCACCGTCGTGCCGGCGTCACCACCGACAAACGCATCCGTGGTCTGCACCAGATTCAAAACCAATTGCGAAGCGATATCAGCCGGCACAGTGCTCACTGTTGAAGCGGAATAACGCAGATACTGACGAAGGTTGAAGCAACTCCACAACGCGTTCAGTTCCTCGGGAGTAAAGTATACGAGTGGGTCCACTTCCACCGACATGGCCGAACAGCCGGCCACAACTGCCCACTCCGCATATGCGAGTTTTCGCACATGGGCGGCATCGTCGAAAGGATAGCGCGAACCGAGCGCACGCATTATGGCTGTGGCAGGGCATTCGGACTCGAAATACTCGTCGTAGACCGGTTCCCACACCTTATCGTCGCGGAATTCCTTGTAGTCGGGATCCGTGTCGAATGGTCGCATGAGGGGCGAATTGACGCGGCCGGTGAGCGTGCGGAATGTTGTCTCATTGTTGAGACGGTCGAGACGATGAGTGAAACTGTACATGCTCATCATGGCGCGCGGAGAATAGCTTGAAATGGCTTCAACCGTGGCGTCGCCGCCGAAAAGTTCGGGATAGTTGCGTATCATACGCGTGGCGATGTCTTCCTGTTCGGCCATTCCCAGCGAGTCGAGTGCTCCCCACCGGCCTGCAGTAATGCTTATCACCCGATTGGTGAGACGCAGAAGGTCGCGCCCGGTCTGTGTAATGGTGCCGAGCGAATCGGCGTGCATGAGTGCCCTCTGCAGCAGACGGCAGTTCTCAGCCGACGACGGGTAGCGAGCGCCGTGGCGCCCCACATGGTTTATGAACACAGCCGCAAGCGAATCGGGATGCTCCTCGGGCGGCACTTCGGCCGGATAAGGAGTAAGTGATCCCTCACATTGGCGTATGGAGTAGTGCGTGGCCATAGGGTCGGCAGCGCGCATCGCGAGCAGCGACATAAAGACCAGTAATGTGATGCAAATCCGTTTCATATATATATAACGCTCAAGTATTCAAAATTACGCATTATTTGCGAAAAAAACGTAACTTTGCATAAAAATAAACCATAACACTCTTGACAATGACCTTTAAGCACCTTTTTCTCGCGAGTGCGGCCTTGACAATGGCAGCCTCGTTCAGCTCGTGCGTAACCGACGACAAGAAAACCGACACCGACTGGTTGCCCACTTTCGCCGACTTCAATGAACAAGGCTACTGGAGCGGCTGCTACAACACCGCCAACAGCCATGTGGATGTAAACGGCCTGCGTTTCTCGCATACGGCCACAGCATTCGAATGGGATGGCGTGGCGTACTATTCGTGGTATGGTTTCTGCCCCTCCCGCTCCACCGACAACACAGACTATTCCGATGGAGATTGGACAGACCATCAATGGAGCTCCGTCACCGGAGGTGGCGTGGCCGGCGAGGGCTCACCCTATATTGTGGGCTTCTGGAAGACCGACGGAGGAGAATCATCGTGCCGCATGAGCATGGCCGACGGCAGCGTGTTCTACCCCGACGACCTCTACGTCACCAACTCCAGCTACGGCTACTACGCCATGAAGAACGGCACATCCTTCAACCGCGCGTTCACAGCCGAAGATAACTGCGTGCTGCAAATAAACGGCTACCTGAACGGCGCACGCAAATACGCCACGGTCTATGTTTATCTGGCCAATGGTACCGACATCCTCGACCATTGGAAAAAGGTAGAGCTTAGCAAGCTGGGCAATGTAGACACCATCGTGTTTACCATGACATCTACCGACTCCGGCCAATGGGGCATGAATAATCCCGCCTATTTCTGTATCGGCTCCATGAGCTACAACAAGGTGGCAAACGAAAAGTAGCCACATATCAACTACATGAACAAGCGCAGTTGAAGCTATCTCAACTGCGCTTGTTCTTGTAATGGAGGCTTACTGTACCGGGATTTTTTCTATGCGGCGCGCATGTCGTCCACCCTCAAACTCCGTATGCAGAAAAGCATCGACAATGGCGATAGCCACCTCCGGCTCTATGAAGCGGGCAGCCAGCACAAGGCAGTTTGCGTCATTGTGTTGTCGGGCCAGACGCGCAAGCTCCACATTCCAGCAATGTGCGGCGCGCACACCCTGGTGCTTGTTCATAGTCATGCCAATGCCGTTTCCGCTGCCACAGATGGCAATAGCAGGGTACACCTCGCCGGCCTCGAGCGCAAAAGCACATGGGTGAGCAAAGTCTGCATAGTCGCACGACTCTGCCGAATAAGTTCCAAAATCTTTATATGCAATGCCTTGCGCGTCGAGCCAACCCTCAACAATACATTTAAGTTCATATCCGGCATGGTCGCTGCATAGCCCCACCGGAACGCCTGTTTTTAAAATATCCATTTGTTCTTAGATTTAGTTGTGCAAATATAACACTTCTCGGCGAAGCATGGATGTTTCAAATGAGAAATTTTCATATCTTTGCATCATGAACAATCCTATGAACAATCCCATGAACAATCCCATCCGACATCCGCGCCTTTACGCCTATCTAAGAAGCAAGGTACTGAATCTGCTGAGTATAACGATAATGTGCAGCCTTCTTTTCTGTGGCTATCTCCACTCCATTCTCTGGCCGGTAGTCGTCGCTTCTGCGGCATTTGCCGCGTTTGTGGGCTATTCCATATGGTTTTGGACCAGGAATCCCGCTCAGATCATTATTAACCATTGGTTGTCAAACATAAGCAGCCTTTTTGCGTTGTATTTTTTAATCGTGGCAGCCATGACGCCGGCCAACCCTTGGTGGTACATTTTCCCTGCCATTTGTGGCGCAATCGCGCTCGTAGCCGGCTTCATGCGTTTGCACGACATTACTTTCGCATTCCGCATCAGATAATCGTATGAAACACTTCAAACCTCAGGCATGGATGCTGCCACAGCCCGTGCTCATCATCGGAACCTACAACGAAGACGGCACGCCCAATGCCATGAACGCCGCATGGGGCGGTCAATGGGACTATCACGAAATCATGATTTCAATGGGCAACCACGCCACGACACACAACCTCAACCGTTGCGGAGACTTTACCGTAGCCTTCGCAACGGAGGACACCCTCGTTGCAGCCGATTTCGTGGGCATCGTCAGTGGTCGCAACGTGCCGGACAAGACAGCCAGAGCCAGCCTCAAAGCCGTAGCATCCAAGCATGTCAATGCTCCGGTATTCCCGGCATTCCCGATGACACTCGAATGTCGCATCAAGCAGAAACTCGACGAATCCGAGACCGGATATTACATAATAGCCGAGATCGTCAATATCCTCTGCGACGAGGCTTTCCTGGCCGAGGACGGCAAACCGGATGTAGAGAAAATGCACCTCATCACCTTCGACCCCGTGCACAACGGATACATCACCCTCGGACACCGTGCAGGCAACGCCTTCCACGACGGCCAGGCACTCAAATAGTCCACTCGCTCAATTTTCATGGGCCACCGTCTGCCACAAATTATCAGACGGTGGCCTCTGTTATGTCATTCTCATGCACATGTCGCCGCCATTTCGTCTGACACCTGCCAAAACAAAACCATAGCCCGCACGGCGGCAGCCATACGCCTGCTCATCGTAGTCTCCTACCCTTTTTCCCGGGCCTTTCCGAGAGTATCGCGCCTCATTCTCGTGTTCCAGGAGAAACGAAAAATACATATCGACTGCTTTTTCATTGCTCGGCATGGATATTTTCATGGATTTTTTTATTGCCGTTTGGGACATTTGTCTCATCCCTTGTCGATTATTTTTGCTAAATTTGCGATATTAAATACATTAGACCCTTTATGAGGCAACGGGCTAAGATAATAGGTATCGCACGGCATCGCCTTTCTACCGACGGTGATGGTGTCACTACGCTTGTGGCTTTTCACTGCTGTCCGTTACGTTGCCGCTATTGTCTTAACCCGCAGTCGTTAGGCGACGGCGGACGTTTCCGTGATTATTCGCCGGAGCAGCTCTATGCCGAGACCCGCATTGACGAACTTTATTTCATTGCCACAAACGGTGGCGTTACTTTCGGCGGCGGAGAGCCTTGTCTGCGCCCGCAGTTTATACGTGAGTTCCGCGAGCTGTGCGGTTCGGCATGGCAGCTCAACCTGGAAACGTCGCTCAATGTGCCGACCGCCAACATCGAGGCGTTGCTGCCGGTGGTCAACACCCTGATTGTCGACATCAAGGACATGAACCCCGACATTTACCGCGACTACACGGGGCAAAACAACGCTCTTGTACTCGAAAATCTCCGCCTGATAGCCGATACAGGACGACAAAGCGATTGCATCGTCCGCATACCGCTAATACCCGGCTACAACACCGACGCCGACCGCGACGCAAGCCGCAAGGCTCTTGAAGCTCTCGGCTTCACCCGATTCGATTTATTCACCTACCAAATCCGCAAACACTGACTATGGCACGAGGAAAGCAGACCTGCAAGATATTGAAAGAGATACGTCGGCAGATAGCCGAGGCAAACGGCATCGAGTTTGCAACGTCGGAGTGTCGCTACAAGGGCGACTGCCTCGGCACATGCCCCAAATGTGAGGCCGAGGTGCGCTACCTTGAGCAGCAGCTCCGCTCCCGCTCCCTCGCCGGAA
>CAMWNB010000076.1 GCA_947175495.1 uncultured Porphyromonadaceae bacterium
ACTCTTTCTATAACTGGTTAATGTTTAACCGTCCAACTTTTTGGGGTCACTTCACCGAGGGGACGGCTCTTTGTCATCGTAGCGGCCAATCTCTATCCTATCGAGCGGACGACACGCGCAGGATTACCCACCGCAAGCGAGTTCGACGGGATATCCTTCGTCACTACCGAACCGGCGCCAATGACCACATTGTCGCCTATCGTGACCCCCGGCAGAATCGTCGTGCCGCCGCCGATCCACACACTGTCGCCGATAGTCACAGGCTCAGCCCACTCGACAAACGCATCGCGCGCCTCCCGCTCCAGCGGATGGCACGCCGTGTAGATGCTCACGTTCGGCCCTATCAGCACCCGACGGCCTATGCGCACCTCGGCCTCGTCAAGCACCGTAAAATTGAAATTGGCCACAAAGCCGTCGCCCACATGGATGTTGCATCCATAATCGCAGCGGAAAGGCTGGTTCACTACGATATGCTCGCCGCAGCTGCCCAGCAGTCCGCGCAGAATCGCTGTCAGACGCTCCGCATCGCCCGGCGCCGTCGCGTTATACTCCCGCAGCACCTCACGCGTGCGCACCAGCCGCTCATAGAACTCCGGCATGAACGCATCATAGCGCTCTCCACGCAGCATCTTCTCCCATTCCTCCTCAAATTTCCCCATATTCATTTGTCTGTCAATGGCCAAGCAGTTCTATGGCGTCCGCCGACAGTCCGATGAGGCGCGCCTTGTAGAGAGCGCCGACAGCCTTCTTGAAGTCCTTCTTGCTGCAGCGGAAGTGCGCTCGGATTTCGTCGGGCGACGATTTGTCCGTCACGGCCATCCGGCCGCCGTTGGCGCGCAGCGTGTTGAGGATGGAATCGGACAGCGAGCCCACACGCTCCTTCGCCGCTCCGCCCACACGCAGGTCTATCTTGCCGTCGGGACGCACACGCTTCACATGCGCGCGCACCGTCTCCTGCTCCTCCAGAGGACGGAACAGTTCATTGGAATAGATCATGCCGCGATGCAGATTGTCCACAATCACGGTATAACCAATGGGCGTCTCGCCCGTCACAAGACACTCCACCTCCGCGCCGGGCCGATACTCCGGCACCGTATTGCCCAGGAAACGCTCCACCTTGGCCGACGCCACGATGCGGCCCGAGGCATCGTCAAGATACACATACACCAGATACACGCCTCCGGCGCGCATCCGCGACTTCTGCTGCGAGTAAGGCACCAGCAGATCCTTGCCAAGGATGCCCCAGTCAAGGAACGCGCCGGTGTCGTTCACCTGGCTCACCTGAAGGTAGGCAAACTCGCCCACCTTGGCATAAGGCACATCAGTCGTGGCGATTATCCGGTCCTCGGAATCCTTATAGATGAATACTTCCACTTCGTCGCCCGGAGCGACACCTTCCGGCACAAAGCGCGCCGGGAGAAGAATCTCCTGCCCGTCGCCGCCGTCAAGGTACACTCCGAAATCGACCGTCTTGGCTATCTTGAGCGTGTTGAATTGTCCTATTTTAATCATAACTCTGCAAAGTTGGCTATTTTTTATGGATTCACCCGCGTTTTCAGCGATTATTTTTCTAATTTTGCTCCCGAAAACATAGCGGACACATAAGACACCACATTTCAACTCGCAACATGGCCGACCACGACATCATATTCAAATACTTTCCTGCGATGGACGAGCGCCAGCGCGGGCAGATAGCTGCCTTGCAGGCCCTCTACGGCGAATGGAACGCACGCATCAACGTCATCTCGCGCCGCGACATCGACAACCTCTACACAGCCCACATCCTCCACAGCCTCAGCATCGCGGCATTCCTCGGCCCGCTCGAGCCGGGCACCACACTGCTCGACATGGGCACGGGAGGAGGCCTGCCCGGACTGCCTCTGGCCATAGCCTACCCCGACTGCCGCTTCCACCTCATCGACCGCATAGGCAAGAAAATACGCGTAGCCACAGAGATTGCCGCAGCCATAGGGCTCGACAACGTGACGTTTCAGCACGGCGACATCGGCGAATGCCGCACGCGCTACAACTATGTGGTCAGCCGCGCAGTCATGGCCCTCGACGCCCTCGTGCCGCTCATAAGCAAAAACGTAGAGCGCGGACGACGCGGAGCGAACCGATACACCGACGGACTTGTTTGTCTTAAAGGCGGCGACCTCTCGGCCGAAATAGCAGCCACAGCCCGCCCAGCCATGGAGTACGACCTCCGGGAATTCATCCCCGAGGAGTGCTTCGACACAAAAAAACTCATCTACGTTCCATATGCTTAACGTCAAACAATTCGTCTTCAACCCATTCGACGAGAACACCTACCTGGTGAGCGACTCCGCCACCGGCGACGCCATTGTCATTGACCCCGGCATGCACACGCCCGAAGAGCGCAAGCGATTCGACACATACCTGCGCGAAAAAGACCTCAAGCTCAAGGAAATTGTGCTCACCCACATGCACCTCGACCACTGCTTCGGCGTCAACGGCCTCAGCCGCGACTACGGCATCCCCGTCGCGGCATCCCCGGCCGACGCCATCCTCGGAGTGTCCATCGTAGGCCAGGCCACGCGCTTCGGCATCTACCTGCCCGAAGGCGAAGCCGTGCGCGCAAGCGTCGCGCTGGCCGACGGCGACGAAGTGCGCGTAGGCAGCGAGACCCTCTCCGTCATAGCAGTCCCGGGCCACAGCCCGGGCGGCATCGCCCTCTACTGCGCCGACGCCGGCATAGTGTTCACCGGCGACAGCCTTTTCCGCCGCTCCATCGGCCGCACCGACCTGCCCGGCGGCAACAGCCGGCAGCTCGTCGAGAGCGTCACCGCCCGCCTCCTCTCCCTGCCCCCGGACACCCTCGTCCTCCCGGGCCACGGACCCTCCACCACCATCGCCGAAGAACGCCTCGGCAACCCCTTCCTCGCTTAGAGACAGACATCATCATGTGCCCGTGCAGGACCACCCCGCACGGGCACAATCCGTTTCCGCCCATCCGCAAAGAAAACCCGCCGAGGGCTGCGGGCTCGGTCAGGAGCCACGCGCCGCTCGGCGGGCAAGCCGGTCTCGGGGGCCGGGTGAGACCGGCCGTCAGGCTCACCTCTCCGTAGGACGGAGCTCGTAGGCCGCGATAGCGATGGTAAAGCCCCAGTAGATAAACGCAATGCTCACCAGGAAGCTCACCATGAACATGTTGCTCACCCAGCCGGCCTCCATGAAGAAGAAACCGATGAGGCAGAGAAGCACACCGTTCACCACATTGAGCCAGCGGTAGCGCCGGCCGCTCGTGCCGCACGCGTCCACAAGAGCCTCAACGCCCCAGAAGAGAAACAGGAAGGCGAGGAAGTAGGGAAACACCATCTCGCTGAGGAACACGTTGCGCACCAGCACGAAGCCGATAAACATGTCGACGATGCCGCCGGCAAGCCACCAGCCCCAGCCGCGGCGCGCACGGCCGCTGGCCGAAACGCTCAGCTGCACGCAGCCGGCCAGAATCAGCAGCCAGCCGAATATCTGAGAGGCCACCGCATATCCGGCTTCGGGCCAGAACCAGTAGGCGAAACCGCCGACCACCATGAGTATGCCTACGATAAGCACCACCCACCATGCGCGGGTCGTGCCGAAATTTGATGCATTCAGGGCTTTCATAATGAGAGAGTTGAAAAATGGTTAAACTTTTAAAGTCGATGTGATGCAGCGCATTGCGCGCTGTTTATTAAAAGAACACCCGCCCGTGCCTTTTTGTTGCAGAACAACAGCTTTTTTCGTAATTTTGCATAATGATTTACCCCGACGGATTTGAAAAGAAAGTCGGCTTCGACGCCGTGCGCCGCGCCGTAGCCGATGCCTGCCACTCCCCCATGGGACGAGAGCAGGCCGATGGCATGCGCTTTGCAGGCGATTTCGCCACCGTGAGCCTGCGCCTGCGACAGACAGCAGAGATGCTCGCACTCACCGCCGCCGACAGCGACTTTCAGCTCGGCCCCATCCACGACATGCGCGCCGCCATTCGCGGCATCCGCGTGGCAGGCTCGTTCATGCCCGCACAGGAACTCATGCAGCTGCGCGCCGTGCTCGAAACCGCCGCCGACCTGCACGCATTCTTCGCCCGCCACCGCGACGACGAAGGCCACAGCGACCTCCCCGCGCTCGACACCCTGGCCCTGCAGCTCGTGCCAATGCCCGAAACCGCACGCGCCATCGACCGACTCCTCGACCGCTGGGGCAACGTCCGCGACAACGCCTCACCCGAGCTCACCGACATACGCCGCTCGCTCGCGTCCATGAACGGAGTCATCGCCGGAGCCATGCGCCGCGTGATGGCCCGCGCCGTGCAGGAAGGATGGGTCGACGCCGACGTCACACCCGCCGTCCGCGACGGACGGCTCGTGGTGCCCGTAGCCCCCGCCAACAAGCGCCGGATTCCGGGCATCGTCCACGACGAATCAGCCTCTGGAAAAACCGTATTCATCGAGCCCGCCGAAATCGTCGAGGCCAACAACCGCCTGCGGGAACTCCAGATGCGCGAGCGCCGCGAAGTCACACGCCTGCTCATAGGCATGGCCGACAACCTGCGCCCCGACGCGCCCGACATGCTTGCCGACATCGACCTGCTCGGCGAAATCGACTTCATCCACGCCAAAGCCGCCTACGCCATGGCCACCGACGCCCACATGCCGTCGCTCGCCGATGGCCCCGCCATGGAGTGGTACCACGCATGCCACCCCGTGCTGCAGGCATCGCTCGAGCGCCAGGGCAAACACATAGTACCCCTCGACATCACCCTCAGCGAGCCCGACAGCCGCATCCTCGTCATCTCCGGCCCCAATGCCGGCGGCAAATCCGTCACACTCAAGACCGCAGGCATCATACAGTACATGACCCAGTGCGGCCTCCTCCCGCCCGTCTATGAAAACTCGCGCATGGGCATCTTCGACAGCATATTCATCGACATCGGCGACGACCAGAGCATCGAGGACGACCTCAGCACCTACTCCTCCCACCTGCGCAACATGAAGTACTTCCTGGCCCATGGCAACACCCGCACGCTCATGCTCATCGACGAGTTCGGCGCAGGCACAGAGCCGCAGATAGGCGGCGCCATCGCCCAGGCCATCCTCCGACAGTACAACGCACAAGGCATGTGGGGCATCGTCACCACCCACTTCCAGAACCTCAAGCACTTCGCCGAGGACACCCCGGGCCTCGTCAACGGCTCCATGCTCTACGACCGGCAGCTCATGCAGCCGCAGTTCCGCCTGCTCATAGGCCACCCCGGCAGCTCCTTCGCCGTGGAGATAGCACGCAAGACAGGACTCCCGGAGGCCATCATCGACGACGCCGAGCAGATAGTTGGCAGCGACTACGTCAACCTCGACAAATACCTCCTTGACATCACGCGCGACAAGCGCTACTGGGAAAACAAGCGCGCCGACATCCGCCGCAAGGAAAAACGCCTCGAAGAGACACTCGCACGCTACGAAGCCGACGCCGACAACCTGCGCAGCCAGCGACGCGAGATCATCGCCGATGCACGCGCCGAGGCGCGCAGGATTCTCGAAAGCAGCAACGCCGCCATCGAGCGCACGATCCACGACATTCGCCGCGCCCAGGCCGACCGCGAAGCCACCCTCGAGGCGAGGCGCCGCCTTGCCGAAGAGCGCGAGCACCTCGCGGGAGAGCCTGGAGCCGCCGACAGCGACCACCCCCTCACAGCCCGCGTCCCGCGACGCAAGACCCGCCAAGAAGCCCCGGCCCCGAAGCCGGCCAAAGAGCAGCGCCCCCTCGCCGCCGGCGACAACGTGCTGCTCGACGGCGCCGGCACACCGGGCACCATCGAGAGCATAAAAGGCAACAGCGCCACCGTCATCTTCGGCCAGCTGCGCACCACCGTCAGGCTCTCGCGCCTCAAGCCCACCTTGCGCAAGGCACCGAGCGGAGCCAAGGCCGCATCCTTCGTCAGCACCGCCACAAGCGACGAAATCCGCGAGCGGCAGCTCCGGTTCAAACCCGAAATCGACGTACGAGGCATGCGCGCCGACGAGGCCGTACAGGCCGTAACCTACTTCATCGACGACGCCCTCCAGTTCAACGCACAGCGAGTGCGCATCCTCCACGGCACAGGCACCGGCGCCCTGCGCCAGTACATCCGCCAGTACCTCGCCACCGTCCACGGCGTCCGGGCCTTCCGCGACGAGGACGTGCGCCTCGGCGGCGCCGGCATCACCATCGTCGACCTCGCCTGACCTCCGCCACCGCATCGTAAAGCTCTGATAATCCCACAATGAAAGGAGGCCGCCCCGACAAGTTTGAAGTGACCCCAAAAAGTTGGACGGTTAAACATTAACCAGTTATAGAAAGAG
>CAMWNB010000077.1 GCA_947175495.1 uncultured Porphyromonadaceae bacterium
CCCCTCACCCCCGCCGACCTCCTGGCCCTTCCGCTTCCCCTCCGCCCGCACAATCCGGCGGTTAGCCAATAAATCCATCACGTTCCCGGCCGGAATTGTTATTATTGCAATAACCAAAATCATTCGCAATAATGACAATCTCCAAAGTACTCATCATCGGCGCCGCCATCCTCGGCGCCACATCCGCACGCGCCGACCTGCGGTTTCGGCCCGACGCATTCCGGCCCGACACCCTCACCATGCCCGACGGCTCCACCGTCGCCTTCAAAGCCTACGAAGGCATACCTTACGTCACCAACATTGAGGACTCTACCTATCAGACCCTCAACATCTACGTCCCCGACCGCCTTGCCCCCGTTTCCCGCGTCCCCATTCTCCTGCGCACCTACGTCGGAGGCTACGCCGCATCCACAGCCAAAGCCCCCTCGCCATCCGACGCCACCGGCCGCGCCCTTAGCGAAGGCTACGTCGTCTGCATCCCGGGGTCCCGAGGCAACAACTCCACCATCACGCGCCACGGCCACACCATCATCACAGGCACAGCCCCACGAGGCCTCCTCGACCTCAAAGCCGCAGTCCGCTACTTACGCTACAACGACGACCTCATCCCCGGCGACGCCGGGCGCATCTTCACCGACGGCACCAGCGCCGGAGGCGCCATGTCAGCTCTCCTCGGAGCCACAGCCGACGCACCCGTATATGAGCCCCTGCTCAACGCCATGGGCGCGGCCCCGGCCGCAGATAGCGTCTACGCCGCCATCTGCTACTGCCCCATCACCGACCTCAACCATGCCGACATGGAATACGAATGGTTCTACGGCTGCACCAACCGCGGCGTGCGCCACCTCGACTCAGCCCAGATAGCCGTCTCGCAGGCCCTCGCCGCCGAGTGCCCCGCCTACATCGACTCCCTCCATCTCCGCAAACCCGACGGCACACCCATCACTGCCGACAACTACCTTGACTACCTAAAGACATTCCTGATAGCATCAGCCGAACGCGCCCTTCAGGAAGGCTGTGAGATACCCGACACCATCGGCATACAATTCTACAGCCCCGCACCGTCAGGCCCTATGGGCACACGGCCCGGCGGCGACGGGCGCCTCAGCCCGTCATTCGGGCCGGGCCGCATGCCGCGCTTCAACCGCTCCTCCGACTTCGTCAGCGACATCGACCTCCCGCGCTACCTTTCCTATGTAGCAGCCACCACACCCCTCAAGACACCACCGGCTTTCGACCAATGGGGCGTACTCATCGACACCCCCACACCCGAAAACACCGTATTCGGACAACCCGACGGCACACCGGCCAACTTCACCGACTTCAGTCTCCGGCGCCGCCTCCGCGACCCACGCGCCACCCTCACCCCCGACATGCAGGCACGCGTCCTCATGATGAACCCCATGCCCTTCATTTCCGGAGAACAGTCCACAGTCGCCCCCAACTGGTACATACGCCACGGAGCCAAAGACCGCGACACCTCATTCCTCGTCCCGATTAACCTCGCCACCAAACTCCGCAACCACGGACACAACGTCGACTTCGCCATTCCCTGGAACCGCCCACATTCCGGCGACTACAACCTCGACGACCTCTTCTCCTGGATTGCCCGCACCCTCTGACACCCCCTAAGCATGAGGCACAGGCCTCCCGGCAGCGCACATAGCCCGTTCTCCCCGCGTTAACCGATCGGGAAGAGCGGGCTTTTATAGTCGGTTCGACAATAAATAAAAAATTACTATCTTTGCAGCCGACAACCACAGCCCTGCCACGAACATGAACATATCCATCGAACTCAGCCTCCTCATCGGGACCCTGCTCCTCGCATTCAGCATCGTATTCTCAAAAGCCGGCTACCGCTTCGGTGTCCCCACCCTCCTCATGTTCCTCATCGCCGGAATGCTCTTCGGCACCGACGGAGCCGGAATAGAATTCGACAACGCCCACACCGCCCAGACCATCGGCATGATAGCGCTCTGCATCATCCTCTTCACCGGCGGCATGGACACACGCACCTCCGACATCCGCCCCGTCCTCGCACCGGGACTCATGCTCTCCACCGTCGGCGTACTCCTCACCACCATCCTCACCGGCACATTCGCCTATTGGCTCTCAGGCTGGGAACACCGGTCCGGCATCGGATTCACCCTCCTCACATCCCTCCTGCTCGCAGCCACAATGTCCTCCACCGACTCCGCTTCCGTCTTCAACATCCTCCGCTCACGCCGCATCGCCCTGCGCCACCATCTCGGCCCCATGCTCGAGCTTGAAAGCGGAAGCAACGACCCAATGGCCTACCTCCTCACTATCATCCTCATCCAGTGCCTTGGCCCCCAAGGCATCGAACCATCCCACATTGCCCTCTCGTTCGTCCTCCAGTTCGCCGTAGGCATCGCAGCAGGCCTCATCCTCGGGAAAGCCGCCGTCTGGACCATCAACCGCCTCAGCCTCGCCAACGCCGAACTCTACTCCATTCTCGTCCTCTGCTTCATCTTCATCATCTACTCCACGGCCACCCTTCTCCAAGGCAACGGCTATCTTGCAGTCTACCTCGCAGGCATCACCATCGGCAACGCCCGCACTGTCCACCGCCACGACACATCCCGCTTCCTCAACGGCATCACATGGCTCATGCAAGTCGTCATGTTCGTCATGCTCGGACTTCTCGTCAACCCCGCCGACATGCTCCGCACAGCCCTCTTCGCCGTGCCTGTCAGCCTCTTCATGATGCTCGTCGCACGCCCTGCATCCGTATGGATCAGCCTCCTCCCCTTCGGACGCCGCATCAGCGCCCGCTCCAAGACCCTCATCTCATGGGTCGGTCTCCGTGGCGCGGCACCAATCCTTTTCGCCACATACCCGGTCATCGCCGGCATCCCCGGAGCCACCGAAATATTCAACATCGTATTCTTCGTCACCCTCATGTCCCTCATCTTCCAGGGCATGTCGCTCGCCGCCGTCGCACGCGCCCTGCGCCTCACTGACAGCGACAGCACACCCGCCGACCACTTCGGCGTCGAAATCCCCGACGATATCGGCTCCACCCTCGAGCAAGTAAAAGTCACCCCCGCCATGCTCGCTGCCGGACCCACCATCCGCCATCTCTCCCTTCCCCCCGGCCGCCTCGTCATGCTCGTCCGTCGCGCCGGACGCTACATCGTCCCCAACGGCTCCACCACCCTCCGGCCCGGAGATCTTCTTCTCCTCATCTCCTCCACCACCTCCTGACCTTCATATTGAAAACACAGCGTTGTTTTGAGCGGCGGAGCGAGAAAGCGTAGCTGCTGCAGATGAGGGCGAGAGTGACGGCCTCAGAAGCCGGAATCGCACCCCACACACCATATTCCGGCCATACGCGGGGCAAAAACCAAAACATCGGCACAAGCACCACCACGCCGCGCACCAGTGTGAACACCATAGCCTTGAGAGCTCTTTCAATGCTCTGATAATAGCCTATAAACGAAATATTCACCGAAAAGAACACCGCACACGCCGCATACACCGGCAACCCCTTCGACGCCAGCACACCGGCCGCACATGCAGGGTCAATAAACATAGCCACTATACTCTCGGCAAACAGCGCAATAGCCCCAAAAGCTACAAAACCGCACAGCAACGCCACCCTCACGCTCAGGCGGAACGCTGCACTCACCCTCTCCCCGGCACCCGCGCCAAAATTGTAGCTGATAATAGGTTGCGCCGACTGAGCCACTGCATTGCTCATCATAAATATCAACGGGAAAAGATAGCACGCAATGCTGAAAGCCGCCACTCCCGTATCGCCGTAGCAGCGGATAAACACATAGTTACCTGTCAGCATCATCACCGACATAGCCACCTCCGTCACAAACGCCGATGACCCGATACACACCTGATGCCACATATTGGCGAAAAACCTCCGCGCCGTCCATCTGAACTTGACCACATACGAAAACCACAAAAAATAGGCCAACACCATGACCGTGCCTATACCTATACTCGCAGAAGTCGCTATGGCAGCGCCTTTTACGCCCATACCGCACGGAAACACCAGATAATAGTCAAGCGCAATATTAATCACCGCCGGGATAATGTTGCAGAACATCGCAAACTTTGGAGAGCCATCCATGCGTATCACCATCATGCCTATACACTCAAACACAAGCACATAGATGCCAGGCACAAGCCACAGCAGATAGTCGAGCGCACCCGGCAGAAGCGCGTCCGAGCACCCCATTGCGCGCACCACACTCTCAGGCCACAGCAGCAGCACAGCCGTAAGCACAGTCACAAAAACAGCCGACAGCACAAACGCCTGCGTCACATTCACACTCGCAATCCGGCTGTCTTTCCGCGCAATAGCGATGCTTGCCACCACCGACGACCCGATACCGAGCATCAGCCCGCAGCCCGTCACCACCATATAAAGAGGAGCCACGATATTGACCGCAGCAATGCCTTCCGGCCCGACGCCCTGCCCCACGAACACACCGTCCACAATCGTTATCAACGCATTGAACAGCAGCCCGAGAAGCGTCGGGAAAAACATCTTCGCAAACAACCGGCCGATGTTGCCGCCGGCATAGTCAAGACCCATGTTTTCAGCACGTTTCATATTCATCCCATTACAGATTACTACAAAAAACAGGCCGGATAAGACCACCGGGCGCACCCGACATCTTATCCGGCCCGTATAGTTGCGACTATAGGCCCTCCGATGAGCACCGCAAAGTTACGATTTTTTTCCGACAGAAGACCTAAAGAGCAATAATAATTGCTAACTTTGCGCATGTTCTATAAAGGATGAAAACAACCGATTGCGATGAAAGAATACCGACCGAGACCCGCGGCGACAGACGACGTGCAACTGCCTGCCGAGCTGCTGCCACTGATAGAGGATATGGCAAAAAACGTACACGAAGTGTGGGCACAAAACCGCATCAACGATGGCTGGACCTACGGCCCCGTGCGCGACGATATCCGCAGACAACACCCCTGCCTGGTGCCCTACGACGACCTGCCGGAACGCGAAAAAGACTACGACCGAGCCACCTCGCAGGAAACACTCAAACTGATTCTGAAATCGGGCTTCACCATCTCAAAAAAACACTGACCCCACCGTGCCGCCCTTTCCGAAACCGGACTGCGACATTTTCTTCTTACCCTTAAAGAACTTTCATCGGCGGCGTTGAGGCCTTAGTTATTGCATCCGCAGGTACAATTATCGTCGCATTCGCAATTGGCTATCACCATACCTTCTCGGAGTGCCTTCTCCGTATCCGCTCCCTTTGCCTTGCGGACAATGGCAAGAGCAAATTCAAGAGTTGTTCCGGGTCCCTTTGATGTTATCAGGCGGTCTCCGATTACCACAGGCTCTTCGGAGTATATCCCGCCATTATTTTCAAAGTCGTCTCTGAGGAACGGATATCCGGTGGCTATTACTCCGTTGATGATACCAAGCGGACCAAGCACCAGAGCCGGAGCTGCGCAGATAGCTGCGATGTTACCTCCTTTTTCCCAGTGGGATTTCACTATGTCATTCAGACTCTCGTTAAGGTTCACCGCATCCTGCGATTTGTCGGCACCGGGAAATATGAGCCAGTCTATGTGGTCGGGTGACAAGTCAGAAATACTCATGTCTGCGACGACATGGTTGCCGGTGGCTCCTTTTACAAGTCGGTTTTCTGTCATAGAGACGGTGAATACCTCCATCCCGGCACGTCGCAAGACATCGACAGGAGCCAGGGCCTCGATTTCATCGAAGCCTGTTCCAAGCATCACGCACACTGCCTTGCCTGAAGGTCGAGCCGATGCTGGAATGCTGATACTGATTTCAGTCATAATTTGTGGGTTTATGTTAGTTTAGTTAACTTTGCAAAGGGTAACTGCTACCCTTTGGATAGTGCAAAGTTAGCTATCAATGCACTACCATGCAAGAGGTTACTTTAAGAGTAGCCACTTACTTCAAACTCACTTTTAGTCAAAATCAGACAGATGAAGACCGAAAAAATTTCAGAAAAATATTCATGTGTCGCCACGTGCCCCATGAGGAACGTGATAGCACACTTCGCCAACAAGTGGTCGATGCTCCTGCTTGTCATACTTGACGAGTTCGGCGTAATGCGTTTCAACGAATTGTCAAGGGC
>CAMWNB010000078.1 GCA_947175495.1 uncultured Porphyromonadaceae bacterium
TTTCACCCTCTATAAACTTGTAGTTAAGAATATAGCCTTGTTCGAAGAGAATCTTTGTGATTTCCTTCTTCAAGTTTGAGGCAGGGACTTCAACCACGCGGTGGTTGGCCTTGATAGCGTTCCTCAATCTTGTCAGATAGTCTGCTATAGGATCTGTCATTTTGTTGATTGTTTAAATTGATTGGGCTGTTCCCAACAATATTTAATACTCGGAGTTGTTAGCTCGGGAGATTACCAGCTTGCTTTCTTGACGCCGGGGATGAGACCTGCGGAAGCCATTTCGCGGAACTGGATGCGGCTGAGGCCGAACTGACGCATGTAGCCTTTGGGACGACCGGTGATTGTGCAGCGGTTGTGGAGGCGTACGCGGGATGCGTTCTTGGGCAGCAGCTGGAGGGCCTGGTATGCTTCGTAGTCGCCCTTTGCCTTGAGTTCGGCTTTTTTGGCGGCGTACTTGGCAACGAGTTTGGCGCGCTTGACCTCACGGGCCTTCATTGATTCTTTTGCCATATCTTCTGATTACTGTTTTTTAGCATTCTTGAAGGGCAGGCCGAATTCCTTGAGGAGTGCGTAGCCCTCTTCGTCGGTGTTGGCGCTGGTCACGAAAGTGATGTTCATGCCCATGAGCTTGCTGATGGAATCGATGTTGATTTCGGGGAAGATGATCTGCTCGGTGATGCCCAGCGTGTAGTTGCCGCGGCCGTCGAGCTTGCCTTCGATGCCTTTGAAGTCGCGAATACGGGGCAGAGCGACGCGGATGAGACGCTCGAGGAATTCGTACATGCGGTCGCGGCGGAGGGTTACCATAACGCCGACGGGCATTTTCTTGCGGAGCTTGAAGTTCGAGATATCTTTCTTCGAGAGAGTGGCGACGGCCTTCTGGCCTGTGATGGCTGTGAGCTCGTTGATGGCGGTTTCGATGATCTTCTTGTCCTGGGTGGCTTCGCCGAGGCCCTGGTTGATGACGATCTTCTTGAGCCTGGGCACCTGCATTACGGTGCTGTAGCCGAACTCTTTCTCAAGAGCGGGGACGATGCGCTCGTTATAGTCCTTTTTAAGCGTTGCAGTCATTACTTAATCTCCTCTCCTGATTTTTTGGAAAAACGAACAGTTTTGTCGCCTTCTTTGCGGAAGCCTACGCGTGTGGGCTTGCCGCTCTTGGGGTCAATGAGGGCGAGGTTGGAAAGATGGATGGGAGCCTCTACTTTTACGAGACCGCCCTGGGGGTGCTTTGCGCTGGGCTTAGTGGCTTTGGTGACCACATTGACACCTTCGACGATGGCGCGCTGTTTAGCGGCCTGCACTTCGAGCACGCGGCCCTGCTGGCCTTTGTTCTCGCCGGCAAGTACGTAAACGTTGTCGCCCTTTTTGATATGAAGTTTCATGTCTGTCTTGAATTAAAGGGATGATTAGAGAACTTCCGGAGCGAGGGAAACGATTTTCATCTGGTTGGCAGCGCGGAGTTCGCGGGCCACGGGGCCGAAGATGCGGGTTCCGCGGAGTTCACCGGCGTTGTTGAGAAGTACGCAGGCGTTGTCGTCGAAACGGATGTAGGAACCGTCGGGACGGCGGATTTCTTTCTTAGTGCGGACGACTACGGCCTTGCTAACGGTGCCTTTTTTCACGTCGGAGCTGGGGATGACGCTCTTGACGGAGACAACGATGATGTCGCCTACGGAAGCGTAGCGGCGACCGGTGCCACCGAGAACATGGATGCACAGGGCTTCCTTTGCTCCGCTGTTGTCGGCGACGGTCAGGCGGGTTTCAGTCTGTATCATGATGATTACTTAACTTTTTCTACGATTTCTACTAAGCGCCAGCGCTTGGTTTTGCTGAGGGGACGGGTTTCCATCAGACGAACGGTGTCGCCTACGCTGCACTCGTTGTTTTCGTCGTGAGCGTGGAACTTTTTCGATTTGTTCACGAACTTGCCGTAAATCGGATGTTTTTCCTTCCACTTCACTACGACGGTGATGGACTTGTCGCCTTTATTGCTGGACACCACACCGATACGCTCTTTTCTGAGATTTCTTTTTTCCATAGTGGCGGGTAAGATTATTTGTTGTTGAGTTCGCGCTGACGGAGCTCGGTCTTTACGCGAGCGATCATTCGGCGGTCGGCCGTGATCTTGGCGGGGTTGTCGACGGGCGACACAGCGTGTGTGGCCTGGAGCTGGAGGTATTCAAGCTCCATCTGTGCGAGACGTTCGCGCAGGTCGGCGGTGGTCATTTCTTTGATTTCTTCCTTCTTCATGATGCCTTAGACGTTTTGAGTGGGGTCATAGTCGCGACGCACCACGAATTTAGTAACGACGGGAAGTTTCTGGGCTGCGAGGCGGAGTGCTTCTTTTGCGATGTCGTAGCTTACGCCTTCGACTTCGATGATCATGCGGCCGGGAGTAACGGGGGCCACGAAACCTTCGGGCGAACCTTTACCTTTACCCATTCGCACTTCGGCAGGCTTCTTAGTGATGGGCTTGTCCGGGAAGATACGGATCCAAATCTGACCCTGACGCTGCATATAGCGAGTCACCGCGATACGGGCGGCCTCGATCTGGCGGCCTGTGATCCATTTAGCCTCCAGAGTCTTGATGCCGAAGGAGCCGAAAGCGAGTTCGTTACCTCGCTGGGCGTTGCCCTTCATGCGACCTTTTTGGGCGCGGCGGAATTTAGTTTTCTTAGGTTGTAACATCTGTGTTTACTAATCTTGGAGGTTAACGATTGGTTTTGGCACGACGGAAGCCGCCACGACGGGGCGCGCCGGCGCCATTGCCGCCACGGTTTTCCTTCTGCTGAGTGAACTGGGGAGCGAGATCGCGCTTGCCATAGACTTCGCCACGGCAGATCCAGACTTTCACGCCGATTACGCCGACTTTGGTGTGGGCTTCTACGAGAGCGTAGTCAATGTCGGCACGGAGTGTGTGCAGGGGCGTGCGGCCTTCCTTGAACATTTCGCTGCGGGCGATTTCGGCGCCGTTGAGACGGCCGCTCACCTGCACCTTGATGCCTTCGGCACCTGCGCGCATGCTGCTCTGTACGGCCATCTTGACGGCGCGGCGGTAGGCCACTTTGCCTTCAATCTGGCGTGCGATGTTTGCTGCTACGATTTCAGCGTCGAGTTCGGGACGCTTAACCTCGAAAATGTTGATCTGAACGTCTTTGTCGGTGACTTTCTTGAGTTCCTCGCGGAGCTTTTCGACGTCCTGGCCGCCTTTGCCAATCACCAGGCCGGGGCGTGATGTGCACACGGTGATGGTGATGAGCTTGAGGGTGCGCTCGATTACGATGCGGCTAACGCTGCACTTGGCGAGACGGACATTCAGATATTTGCGGAGCTTGTAGTCTTCAAGGATGTTTTCGCTCTGCTTTTTGCCGTCGCTCCAGTTGGAGTCCCAGCCGCGGATGACACCCAGACGATTGCTTATCGGATTTACTTTCTGTCCCATTGTATTAAGCCTCGTGATTGTTAGTGTTGTTGATAGTGTCCACGACTACGGTGACGTGGTTGGAGCGCTTGCGGATACGGTAGCCGCGACCCTGGGGAGCGGTGCGCAGACGCTTGAGCATGGGAGCGGGGTCTACGAAGATGGTGCTTACGTAGAGTTCGCCGCTTTCCGCTTTCTTCTCGTTCTTCTCTTCCCAGTTGGCCACTGCGGAGCGCAGGAGCTTCTCTACGCGTGCGGCAGCCTCCTTGTTGGAGAACTTGAGGATGCCAAGGGCGCGGAACACTTCCTTGCCGCGGATCATGTCGGCAACGAGGCGCATTTTGCGGGGCGAAGTAGGCACGTTGGTGAGCTTTGCGAAAGCCACCTGCTTACGTTCCTGCTTTTTCTGTTCGGCAGATATTCTTTTTCTTACACCCATTGTATGTGTTGCTTTTCTTTGTCAATAAAAATTGATTTGGGCCCTTACTTCTTCTTGTTGCCGGCGTGGCCGCGGAAGTTGCGTGTGGGGGCGAATTCGCCGAGTTTGTGACCTACCATGTTTTCGGTGACGTACACGGGGATGAATTTGTTGCCATTGTGTACGGCGAATGTGTGGCCGACGAACTCGGGTGCGATCATGGACGCGCGGCTCCAGGTCTTGATGACGTTCTTTTTGCCGGAAGCATCCATATCGGCAACCTTCTTCTCGAGCTTCACGCTGATGAAGGGTCCTTTCTTTAATGAACGGCTCATATTTGCTATTTTATCAGATTACTTTTTGCGACGTTCGATAATGTACTTCGAAGATTGCTTCTTCGGGGCGCGTGTCTTGAGACCCTTGCTGTAGAGACCCTTGCGCGAGCGGGGATGACCACCGGAAGCGCGGCCTTCGCCACCACCCATGGGGTGATCGACGGGGTTCATGACTACGCCGCGGTTGCGGGGACGACGGCCGAGCCAGCGGCTGCGACCTGCCTTACCGGAACGCTCGAGGGAGTGTTCGCTGTTGCCTACTACGCCGATTGTTGCTTTGCAAGCGCAGAGGATTTTGCGGGTTTCGCCCGAAGGTAATTTGACGATAGCATAGTCACCTTCGCGGCTCACGAGCTGAGCGAAGGTGCCGGCCGAGCGTGCCATGAAGGCACCCTGACCGGGACGCAATTCGATGTTGTGGATCACCGTGCCGACGGGGATTTTGCCGAGAGGAAGGGCGTTGCCTACCTCGGGGGCTGCATCGGGACCGCTGACTACGGTTGCGCCTACTTCCAAGCCGTTGGGTGCAATGATGTAGGCTTTGGCACCGTCTACGTAGTACAGGAGTGCGATACGGGCCGAACGGTTGGGATCGTACTCGATTGAGTGTACTACTGCGGGAACTCCGTCTTTGTTTCTCTTAAAGTCAATGAAGCGGTATTTGCGTTTGTGGCCACCACCAAGGTAACGAGTGGTGAGATGGCCTTCGGCGTTACGACCGCCGGAGGCACGTTTACCGACTGTAAGAGATTTCTCCGGCGTGGTAGCAGTGATCGTACCTTTGAACACGCCGATAACTTTGTGTCGCTGCCCAGGAGTTGTGGGCTTGAATTTTCTTACTGCCATTTTATTTATCAGATGTTGCTGTAAAAGTCGATGGTTTCGCCTTCAGCGAGGGTGATGAAGGCTTTCTTCCAGCGAGCGGTCGCACCGCGGAGCAGACCGCTCTTTGTCCAGCGGCTCTTGTTCTTGCCGCGAACGATGGCGGTGTTAACGCTCGCTACCTTCACCCCGTAGAGCTTTTCTACCAGGTCTTTGATCTGGTATTTATTGGCGTCGGGGGAAACACGGAAGGTGTAGCGATTAAGCTTATCCGTCAGACGGGTGGCTTTTTCGGTTACGATAGGTTTGATTTCGATTTCCATTTTGGTTCCTCCAGGGGTTTACAGGTTGTTAACCACAGCAAGGCTACCCTCCGTGAGGACGATAGCGTTGTTGTTCATGATTGCATACGTGTTGAGGTCGGCGGCGTTCATGAGACGAGCGCCGGGGACATTTCGAGCAGACAAAGATACAACATTATTTCGTTCTGCTAAAACGAGAAGCAGCTTTTTGCCGTCAACTTTAAGATTTTTAGCAAAATTTACGAAATTTTTAGTCTTGGGTGCTTCGAAAGTGAAGTCTTCGACAACGATGATCTCGTTGGCCTGGCTCTTAACAGTGAGAGCAGAGCGGCGAGCGAGCTGCTTGACCTTGCGGTTGAGCTTGAAGTGATAGTCGCGGGGACGGGGACCGAATACGCGGCCACCGCCTACGAGTACGGGCGA
>CAMWNB010000079.1 GCA_947175495.1 uncultured Porphyromonadaceae bacterium
CATTTCGACCGCAAAATTATATTAATTGCGGTCAATTCCGAGATATCAAAATATTAAAAATAGTTAAAAGGTGATTTTCGCCACTATTCCGGCACAACACAGCCACTTTCGGCTGCAACTGCCGACAAATACCGCCGCGCCGCTGCCTATCGGCCGCGCGTGGCACGGAGGAAGTAAACAAGGAAGAGACCGCCGGCAAGGAAAAGGCTCACCGAAAAACTCAGCAATATGCCGTACAGGCCCATGCCGGCAGGGAAGCCGAGCAGATAGGTGGCGGGGATGCCCACTGCCACATAGCTCACAAAGGCTATCCACAGCATGGGCATCACATGGGAGGTGCCGCGCAGGGCGTTGGCAAAGCTTATCTGCGTGGCGTCGCCCAGCTGGTAAAGCACGAGCGGGAAGATGAGGGCTACGGCGGCGGCGAGCACCACGGAATCGTCGGTGAACACGCCCAGAATGGTGCGCCCTGCAAGAGCGAAGATGAGCGAGGAGCACGTCATCAGCACGAGCATGATGTGGTAGCCCTGCCATGCGGCGCGGCGCATCAGCGCCTTGTCGGCCGTGCCAGCCACGTTGGCCACGACCACGGAAATGGCCGCTCCCACGCTATAGTAGACGCAGAAGCCCAGCGTGCCGGTGATGACGATAATCTGAAAGGCTGCCAGAGGGATGGCGCCGAGCCAGCCCGACATAATGGCGGCGACGGAAAACGAGCCGCTCTCGAAAGTCATCTGCATGCTCACCGGCAGGCTCGTGCGCCACACCCTGCCGAGCGACGCGCGGCTGAGACGCCCGGCGCGGAATCCGGCCCGCGCCTCGCGCGCACGGCCCGAGAAGGCGAACACGCACATGAGCGCGGCGGCGGTGAGCACTCTCGACGCGAGTGTGCTGAGGCCCGCGCCGGTCAGCCCCATCTCGGGCGCGCCGCAGTTGCCGAATATGAGCATGTAGTTGCCTGCGATGTTGAGCACGTTGCCGCCGAGGATTATCCACATGGGCGTGCCGGTGTCGGTGGTGGCGTAGCTCCACTGGGCGAACACATTGAACAGGCACACGGGCAGCACTCCTGCCAGCGCGGTGAGATAGTAGGGGCGTATCAGCGGCAGCAGCTCGCCGGGCTGGCCGAGGCGGTGGAGATGAAAATAGAGCACGGCGAGGGCGGCTGTGAGCACAAGGCTGTAGAGCACATTGAGGAACAGACCGTTGCGCAGCAGCACACCGATGTCGCGATGCCGCTTCTGCCCGTAGAGGGCGCCTATGAGCGGAGTGAGGCCGTAGGTGAAGCCGAGGCAGCAGAAGATGACGACGTTGAACACGCCGTTGACAAACGACGACGAGGCGAGGGCGGCCGTGCTGTAGCGCCCTACCATGATGTTGTCGGCAAATGCCGTCACTATCATACCAAGCTGGCCCACCAGAATTGGCAGGCCGAGCCGGATGATTTCCTTATAGAAGCTACGCTTAGTCACGGCTGGAGCCGAAGAAGCGGAGCAGATAGAGGAAGAGGTTGATGAAGTCGAGGTAGAGCGAGAGGGCGCCGAGCACGGCCAGGCGGCCTACGCCGGCGGCGGGCATCTGTTCGGCCATGCGCTTGATCTGCTGGGTGTCCCATGCGGTGAGGCCGACAAATATCACCACACCGGCGATGGAGATGATCCACTGCAGCGTGTCGCTGTGGGCGAAAATGTTGACCACAGAGGCGATAATGAGGCCGAACAGGGCCATGATGAGCACGCTGCCTACGCGGCTGAGGTCGCTGGTGGTGAAGTAGCCGTAGACGCTCATGGCGCCGAAGGTGCCGGCGGTGATGAAGAAGGTCTTGGCGATGGATGCGCCTGTGTACAGGAGGAATATCGGCGCGAGAGACGCGCCGTTGACCACGGCGAAGAGATAGAACAGCAGGGTGGCGGTGGCGGTGCTCAGCTTGTTGATGCCGGCGGAGATGCCCAGCACGAGGCCTATCTCGGCGATGAGCAGGCCCCACATGGCCCAGCGGTTGGCAATGATGAAGCTGAGGAATGCGTGGCTGCCTGCGCACCACATGCTCACGAAGGCGGTGACTACGAGCGCAAGCGTCATGTTCACGTAGACGCGCTTCATGGTGCTCGACACGCGCACGGCGTAGTCGCCGGCATACTGGGGAGGATAAGAGTTGTAGTTCATATACAGTGGGATGTGATTGTTAATATAACGGAGTGGAGCGGCCGGCGGTTTTACATCCGCTCGGGCACGCTGATGCCGAGCAGCCCCATGGCGGTGCTGACGGTGCGGGCGGTGGCCTCGCTCAGCGCCAGGCGCAGCGAACGCACGGCGGCGTCTTCCTCGCGCAGGATGGAGCAGTCGTGGTAGAACTGGTTGTACTCCTTGACGAGCTCGTAGGCGTAGTTGGCGATGAGTGCGGGCGAGAAGCGGCGTCCGGCTTCGGCCACGGTGGCGGGGAAGTCGGCGAGGCGCTGCACGAGTGCTATCTCCTTGTCGTTGGGGATGACGGCAGAGTAGTCGGCCACGGTCATGCCTGCCTCGGCGGCGCGGCGCAGCACGCTGCGGATGCGTGCGTAGGTGTACTGGATGAAGGGGCCGGTGTTTCCGTTGAAGTCGATGCTCTCGGCGGGGTTGAACGTCATGTTCTTGCGGGGGTCGACCTTGAGCAGGAAGTATTTGAGCGCCCCCAGGCCCACCATCTCGGAGATGGCGTCGATTTCGGCGTCGGTGAGGCCGTCGGTCTTGCCGAGCTCGGCGCTGACCTTGCGGGCGTCGGCCACCATGCTCTCCATGAGGTCGTCGGCGTCGACGACGGTGCCCTCGCGGCTCTTCATCTTGCCGTTGGGCAGCTCTACCATGCCGTAGGAGAAGTGCACGAGGTCCTTGCCCCATTTGAAGCCGAGTTTGTCGAGGATGAGCGACAGCACCTTGAAATGGTATTCCTGCTCGTTGCCTACGACGTAGACCATGCGGTCGATGGGATAGTCGGCGTAGCGCTGTGCGGCGGTGCCGATGTCCTGGGTCATGTAGACGCTGGTGCCGTCGCTGCGCAGCAGCAGCTTGTGGTCGAGGCCGTCGCCGGTGAGGTCGGCCCACACGGAACCGTCGTCGCGGCGGTACATGATGCCTTTCTCGAGGCCTTCGAGCACCTTGGCCTTGCCGTCGAGATAGGTGCGGCTTTCGTAATATATCTTGTCGAAGCCTACGCCCATGCGGCGGTAGGTCTCGTCGAATCCGGCGTAGACCCACGAGTTCATCTTCTCCCAGAGGGCTCGCACTTCGGCATCGCCGGCCTCCCACTTGCGCAGCATCTCGCGCGCTTCCTTCATGAGGGTGGAGGCGGCTTCCGCCTCTTCGTCGGTCATGCCCTTGGCCTTCAGCTCGGCCAGTTCGGCCTTGTAGTGTTTGTCGAATGCCACATAGCAGTCGCCGATGAGGTGGTCGCCTTTCTGTGCGCGGCTTTCGGGAGTGGCGCCTTCGCCCCACTTCTGCCACGCCAGCATGGACTTGCAGATGTGGATGCCGCGGTCGTTGACGATGTTGGTCTTGACGACGCGGTAGCCGCAGGCCTCGAGGATGAGCGCCAGGCTGTAGCCAAGCAGATTGTTGCGCACATGGCCCAGGTGGAGGGGCTTGTTGGTGTTGGGCGAGGAGTATTCCACCATGTAGAGGGGCGAGTCGGGGCCGGGTTTTACGGTGCCGTAGTCGGGCGTGTCGAGGATGCCTTTGAGCACTGAGTTCCAGAACGTCGGCGCAATCACGATGTTGAGGAAGCCTTTCACCACGTTGTAGCCGGCCACGGCAGGTTCGTTCTGCTCGAGCCATGCGCCGATTTCGGCACCTACGGCCTCGGGCGCCTTGCGGGCTGCCTTGACATATGGGAATACCATAACGGTGAGGTTGCCTTCAAATTCCTTGCGTGTGGCCTGGGGCGCCACGCTCTCGGGCGCCACGTCGAGACCGTAAAGCTCTTTCACGGCCTTTGCGACGGCATTCTTTATGATGTTTTCTGCTGACATTTTTATATTTTACTTTCTTACAGGATGCAAAGTTACAAAAATTATGCCATAAATTCAAGCCTCGCCGAAACGGGGCGAGGCTTGGTCATTATCCTGTCAATGCGGGCCTGTCCGTCACTGGTACTTGTCGCCGAAATGATTTTTGGCGTCGTTGACCATCTGCTTGATGCTCTGTTCGCGGCTCATCGGACACACGAGCAGCACGTCGCCGGCGTCGGCCACGATGTAGCCTTCGAGGCCGTCGACCACCACGAGCTTCTCGCCGCGCACGGCAAAGATGTTGCCGCTGCTGTTGTAGGACAG
This sequence comes from uncultured Porphyromonadaceae bacterium, assembly GCA_947175495.1. Taxonomy (GTDB): domain Bacteria; phylum Bacteroidota; class Bacteroidia; order Bacteroidales; family Muribaculaceae; genus CAG-873. The sequence goes on from CAMWNB010000079.1 coordinate 4,308, forward strand.
CACGTTGCAGTTCTGCGTCACGTTGGAGTCGGCGTTCTTGGGCGAATTGTCGTAGAGGGCGCTCCACGTGCCGAGGTCGCTCCAGTTGAACGACACTGTCTCGACATACACGTTGGAGGCTTTCTCCATCACGGCATAGTCGATGCTGATGCCTACGCAGCCGGGGAACTCACGGTCGATGAATTCTTTTTCGTCGGGTGTGCCGTAGAGGCCCACGCCCGAGTCGAACTTGTCGGCGATGTCCGGGGCATAGCTGCGGAAGGCTTTCTTGATGGCGGCCACGCTCCACATGAAGATGCCGGCGTTCCAGAAGAATTCGCCGCTCTGCACGAACACCTTGGCCAGCTCCAGGTCGGGCTTCTCGGTGAAGGTCTTCACCTTGTTGATGCCGGGGATTACCTCCTCGCCCACCTGTATGTAGCCGTAGCCGGTCTCGGGGCGAACCGGGTTGATGCCCAGAGTGAGCAGCGCGTCGCGCGACTCCACGAATTCGAATCCGCGGCGCACGTTATCGACAAACAGCGCCTCGCCGGAGATGAGATGGTCGCTCGGCGTCACAATCATAGACGCTCCGGGGTCCTTGGCTCCGATGCGCCATGCGGCCCATGCTATGCACGGCGCCGTGTTGCGTCGCGCGGGCTCGGCGAGAATCTGGCTCGGGTCGAGTTCGGGAAGCTGCTCGCGCACGCGGTCCACATACATGGCGTTGGTCAGCACGAGAATATTTTCTTTGGGCACCACGGGCAACATACGGTCGTAGCTCATCTGCAGCAGGCTACGTCCCATGCCCATGAAATCGATGAACTGCTTGGGAAGGTCGGTGCGGCTGTAAGGCCAGAATCTACTGCCGATGCCGCCGCACATTATCACGCAATAACGGTGGGTGTTCATAATCGTTGCTTACTGGTTCGGTTTAGTCTGCTAAGGTATAAAGAATTTCCCGTGCCCGCAAATATTTGGCGATTTATCGGCCTTTAAAGCCGAAAACACGCTGTTTTCAAAAAACATCATCAAAAAAAATCGCCGAAAATTTGCACAATTAAAATTTATGTACTAATTTTGCACTGCTTTTGCGGAAGAGCCAAGCAGAAGCCCAATCAGGATTCGCTAGCTCAGCTGGTAGAGCACAACACTTTTAATGTTGGGGTCCTGGGTTCGAGCCCCAGGCGGATCACACAGAAAATACCACACGGAGAGGTGGGTGAGTGGCTGAAACCACCGGTTTGCTAAACCGACGATGGGAGCA
>CAMWNB010000080.1 GCA_947175495.1 uncultured Porphyromonadaceae bacterium
CGGTAGCAACCGATGTCCATCAGTCGCTTGATGTTGAGCTGGATTTCGCTGCGGAGGTCGCCTTCTACTTTGTAGTCGGCGCCGATGACTTCGCGCACCTTGGCGGCCTGTGCGTCGGTCCAGTCTTTTACTTTGATGTTTACGTCGATGCCAGCCTTGCTGAGGATGGTCTTAGCGGCGCTCCGGCCGATGCCGAAGATGTATGTCAAGGCGATTTCACCTCTTTTGTTTTGGGGGAGGTCCACTCCCACGATGCGTACTGCCATGTTTGTTTTTCTTAATTGTTAGCAAAAATAGCAAGAATTATCCTTGACGCTGTTTGTACTTAGGGTTTTTCTTGTTGATAACGTAGAGACGACCCTTGCGACGCACGATCTTGCTGTCCGGGGTGCGTTTTTTGATAGAAGCTCTTACTTTCATATCTCTTAGTGTTTCTGATTATTTGTAGCGGAATGCAATACGGCCTTTGCTGAGGTCGTAGGGCGACATCTCCACTCGCACCTTGTCGCCGGGCAGGATTTTGATGTAGTGCATGCGCATCTTGCCGGAGATGTGGGCAGTGATTTCGTGGCCGTTTTCGAGCTCTACGCGGAACATTGCGTTGCTGAGGGCCTCGATGATGGTGCCGTCTTGTTCGATTGCTGACTGTTTTGCCATATAGCGTGTTTAAATAAATCTATCCTGAAGTACTTCCTTGATGTAGTCGAAGGTTGTGAGCACGAGCGGCTCGTCGTCGGCTATCGCCAGGGTGTGCTCGTAGTGAGCGGTGGGTTTGTGGTCGCGTGTGCGGCATGTCCAGCCATCGGGGTCGATGGTGATGTTGCGGCTGCCCATATTGATCATGGGTTCGATGCAGATGCACATGCCGTTGCGCAGCACGGGTCCGATGCCTCGGCGTCCGTAGTTGGGGACTTCGGGGTCTTCGTGCATGTTCTTTCCTATGCCGTGGCCGCACATTTCGCGGACTACGCTGTAGCCGCGGTGTTCGCAGTAGGTCTGGACGGCGTTGGCGATGTCGCCTATACGCTTTCCGGCTTTTGCTGCGCGGATGCCTTCGTAGAGGGATTCCTTTGTGGTGCGGCAGAGGTCGAGCACTTTGGGGTCGACTTCTCCGACGGGGAAGGTGTAGCATGAGTCGCCCATGAAGCCGTTGAGCTCGACGACGAGGTCGGTTCCGACGATGTCGCCATCGCGGAGTGCGTAGTTGGATGGAAATCCGTGAACCACGACGTCGTTGACTTCGATGCACAGTGTGCCGGGGAAGCCTCCGTAACCCAGACATGCAGGCCGGCCACCATTGTCCTGGATGAATTCCCGGGCAATGGTGTCGAGCTTGCGTGTGGTAACACCGGGCTCAATCCAGCGTGCCACTTCGCCCAGCGTGCGTGACGTCAGGTCGGCGGCAGCTTTTACGAGCTGGATTTCATCGGGTGTCTTCAGATAAATCATTTAGACTTACTTTGGGGCTTGTTAATATGCCTGACCGGTGGTGCGACCTTTAATCTTGCCTTCTTTCATGAGGCCGTCGTAGTGGTGCATCATCAGGTGAGACTCTATCTGCATGAGGGTGTCGAGCACAACACCTACCATGATCAGCAGCGATGTGCCGCCGAAGAACTGTGCGAAGTTCTGGCTGATGCCGAACCAGCGTGCGAACGCGGGCAGGATGGCAACGATGCCGAGGAAGATCGAACCGGGGAGGGTGATGCGGCTCATGATTGTGTCGAGATACTCAATCGTGGCTTTGCCGGGTTTCACGCCGGGGATGAATCCGTTGTTGGCCTTCAGATTTTCTGCGATGTCTTTGGGACGTACCGTGATGGCGGTGTAGAAGTAGGTGAAGGCAACGATAAGGATAAAGAACACGAAGTTGTACCAGAAGCTGTTGATGTCGCCGAAGGCTGCCATGAATCCGGAGTTACCGCCGCGGAAACCGGCAACGGTGATGGGGATGAACATGATGGCCTGCGCGAAGATGATAGGCATGACGCCGGCTGCATTGACCTTGAGGGGAATGTAGTTGCGTGCGCCGCCGTACTGGCGGTTGCCTACGATGCGCTTGGCGTACTGCACGGGAACTTTGCGTGTGCCCTGCACGAGCAGCACTGCGCCTACCGTGACAGCGAAGAGGAGCACAATCTCGACAAGGAACATGACGAGACCGCCCTGGCTGCCGGTGCTACCGGGCAGACGGCTGGTGAACTCGAAGAAGAGTGCTCCCGGGAGACGGGCTATGATACCTACAAGGATGATGAACGAGATGCCGTTGCCTATGCCTCGGTCGGTGATTCGCTCGCCGAGCCACATGATGAACATGGCGCCTGCGGCGAGGATGATCGTGAGATAGACTACGGTCCAGAAACCGAACACCATGGGAGCGGTGCCGTTGCTGGCGCTGTTCACCTGCACCTGCAGGTTGATCAGGTAGGCGGGTGCCTGCAGGAAGAGAATCAGCACGGTGAGGTAGCGTGTGTACTGATTGAGCTTCTGGCGTCCGCTCTCGCCCTCGCGCTGCATCTTCTGGAAAGAAGGCAGAATCATGCCGCACAGCTGGATCACGATGGATGCTGTGATGTAGGGCATGATGCCGAGGGCAAAGATGGAGGCCTGCGAGAAGGCGCCGCCGGAGAACATGTCGAGGAGCTGCATGAGGCCGCTTTTGTTGGTAAAGTTGGCCAGAGCGTCGATTGCTGCGGGCGAGATGCCCGGCAGCACAACGTAACAGCCCAGGCGGTAGACGAGTACCAGCCCGAGCGTCACGAGGAGGCGCTTGCGCAGCTCTTCGATTGTCCAAATGTTCTTGAGTGTTTCGACAAATCTCATTATGCGTCGATTTTATTGACGGAGCCTCCGGCGGCCTCGATTGCGGCCTGTGCGGCCTTCGAGAAAGCGTGGGCTTCGACAGTGAGTGCGCTGGTGATCGTGCCGACGCCGAGAATCTTCACGAGCTGGTGGCGATTCACGAGATGTGCGGCACGGAGCTCCTCAAGGCCAATCTTGGTGAGATTCTTGGCCTCGGCGAGCTGCTGGAGGGCAGCCAGATTCACGGGCTTGTACTCCACACGGTTGATGTTCTTGAAACCGAACTTGGGAAGACGACGCTGGAGAGGCATCTGACCACCTTCGAAACCGATTTTATGCTTGTAACCCGAACGCGACTTGGCACCCTTGTGGCCACGGGTGGATGTTCCACCCTTGCCCGAGCCGGGACCGCGACCGATGCGGGTTTTGCGCTGAACGGAGCCCACAGCGGGCTGCAAATTACTTAAATCCATAGTCGATATTTGTTTATGCGTTGGTCACTTCTACCAAATGACGAACTTTGTTAACCATACCCATCACGCTGGGGGTGTCTTCCTTGACCACCGTGTGGTTCATTTTCTTGAGGCCGAGGGCGTCGAGGGTGCGTTTCTGCACTGCGGGACAGTTGATACGGCTCTTGATCTGTTTGATTTTAATCTGTGCCATTGGTAGCTTAGCCTTTGAATACTTGTTCGACACTGATGCCACGGTTCTGTGCCACCTGGGCGGGAGAACGCATTTCGCCGAGAGCGGCGATTGTGGCTTTCACGAGGTTGTGGGGGTTGGACGAGCCTTTGCTCTTGGCGAGGACGTCGGTGATGCCCACGCTCTCGAGGACGGCGCGCATAGCACCACCGGCCTTAACACCGGTACCGTGGCTTGCGGGCTTGAGGATGATGCGTGAACCGCCGAATTTGGCGATCTGCTCGTGGGGGATTGTGCCTTTGTGAACGGGCACGCGGATGAGGTTCTTTTTGGCAGACTCCACGCCTTTGGCGATGGCTGCCTGCACTTCGTTGGCCTTGCCGAGGCCCCAGCCTACGATGCCGTTTTCATTGCCGACAACAACGATGGCTGCAAAGGTGAACGCACGGCCACCCTTGGTGACCTTGGTTACGCGGTTGATTGCAACGAGACGGTCCTTGAGGTCGAGGTCGTTGGTGGTCTTAACGCGGTTATTCATTGCTTTTGCCATATTGATTTAGAATTTAAGTCCGCCGTTGCGAGCAGCATCAGCAAGGGATTTTACACGACCGTGGAACAGGTAGCCGTTGCGGTCGAAAACTACTTCAGTGATACCGGCTTCGATGGCCTTTTTAGCGATGTTTTCGCCTACTTTAGCGGCGATTTCGCTTTTGGTGCCTTCCTCGATGCCCTTGGAGGAGGTGCTTACGAGGGTAACGCCTGCGAGGTCGTCGATGAGCTGCACGTAGATCTGCTTGTTGGAGCGGAACACGGTCATGCGGGGACGGGCAGCGGTGCCGGAGATTTTGCCGCGGATGCGGGCCTTGATTTTATTTCTTCTTTGAATCTTCGTTTTCATAGCTTCAGTGTTACTTATTTGGCACCAGCCGATTTACCGGACTTGCGGCGGATAACCTCGCCGACGAACTTGATACCCTTGCCCTTGTAGGGTTCGGGCTTGCGGAGGGAGCGGATTTTGGCGCATACCTGACCGAGAAGCTGCTTGTCGTCGCTTTCGAGGATGATCAGGGGGTTCTTGTTGCGTTCGCTCTTTGCCTCGACCTTTACTTCGGGCGGAAGCTTGATGAAGATGGCGTGTGAGAAACCGAGGGCGAGCTCCAGGACCTGTCCTGTGGCTGTGGCGCGGTAACCTACGCCTACGAGTTCCATTTCTTTGCGATAACCTTCGCTTACGCCGACAACCATGTTGTGGATGAGTGCACGATAGAGGCCGTGCTGGGCGCGGTGCTCGCGGTCGTCGCTGGGACGTGTCAGCGTTACGTGACCGTCTTCTATTTTAACGTCGAGTTCGGGGTTGATGGTCTGTGTGAGTGTGCCTTTGGGGCCCTTAACGGTAACCACATTGTCTTTGACATCGACGCTTACGCCTGCGGGAATGGCGATGGGTGCTTTACCTATACGTGACATATTGATTCTTTGTGGTTAGATTAATAAACGTAGCACAGAACTTCACCGCCGATTTTCTTTTCGGCGGCGGCCTTGTTGGTCATCACACCCTGCGAAGTGCTGAGGATTGCGATGCCGAGGCCGTTGAGAACTCGGGGCATGTCCTTGTAACCGGTGTACTGACGGAGGCCGGGACGCGAAACGCGCTTGAGGCCCTGGATTGCGTTGACACGGTCGACGGGATCGTATTTGAGGGCAATCTTGATGATGCCGGCGGGGGTTTCACCCTCTATAAACTTGTAGTTAAGAATATAGCCTTGTTCGAAGAGA
>CAMWNB010000081.1 GCA_947175495.1 uncultured Porphyromonadaceae bacterium
CCGACCCTCTGCTTGTAAGGCAGACGCTCTGAACCAGCTGAGCTAAGCGCCCGTTATCGCTGAAAGCGTTGCAAAGTTACGACCTTTTTTTGAACTGACAAATTTTTTCAAGAAAAAAATGCGAAAAAAGTGCATTTTTATGATTTTGTGCCTTAATACTCCAGGATATTTGTAAGAATAGGCACATTCTTTCCTTCCAAGTAGCGCGGGTCCGTCGGTATCCCCGGTTGTGCATATACAATTCTATTCATATGTATGGCATCTATTCTGTATCTCGATTTCATTTATTGTCGAATTCGCCCTAAGACCCCGTGGCATAAATTACCATCGCCTCGGTGTTAACAAATATTGGGGAAAGGGGTCTATGTTTTTATTTGCGCATGCCACGCATGAAATTTTATCAGCAAAGATTTTGTGGAAATATTTGGAAAATAGCGGATTAATTCGTAATTTTGCGTCGATTTTATGGCGTGTCTGCGCTCCGTGTATTGCTAACTGCGTGACAGTTACGGCGATACAGAGCGCAAGGTGCGCATGTCAAGTCGATATATATAAGAATTTAGATAGAAATAAACCAAAGTTAAACCAAAAAACTAAGATGCCTACTATTCAGCAATTAGTACGTAAGGGTCGCGTGGCGCTCGTGGACAAGAGCAAGAGCCCCGCTCTCGACAGCTGCCCCCAGCGTCGTGGCGTGTGCGTGCGTGTGTACACCACCACCCCCAAAAAGCCTAACTCGGCAATGCGTAAGGTGGCTCGTGTGCGCCTCACCAACGGCAAAGAAGTGAACTCCTACATCCCCGGCGAAGGTCACAACCTTCAGGAGCACAGCATCGTGCTCGTGCGCGGCGGTCGTGTGAAGGATCTTCCCGGCGTTCGCTACCACATTGTGCGCGGCACTCTCGACACATCGGGTGTGAAAGACCGCACACAGCGCCGTTCCAAGTATGGCGCCAAGCGTCCCAAGGCAGGTGCAGCCAAGAAGTAATTCGGTTCCGAGTAATCGAGTGAAGCAATCTAAACGCACCGCGAGATTTAATTAAACACATTTAAACTCGTTTTTTGATTCTTGAAAAGCTGCCCGGTTGAGTAAGCCGGTGTCAGAGGACACCACGGCTGAAGTATGAGTGAAGCACAACCAAGCAATCTGAAAACACAACACACTGATTAAAATGAGAAAGGCTAAGCCTAAGAAGCGCCAAATCCTTCCCGATCCCGTGTTCGGCGACGTACGTGTGGCTAAGTTTGTCAACCACCTGATGTACGACGGCAAGAAGAACACCGCGTTCGATATCTTCTATACAGCTCTCGACACCGTGAAGTCGAAGCTTCCCAACGAGGAGATGACGGCCCTCGAAATCTGGAAAAAGGCCCTCGAGAACATTACTCCCCAGGTGGAGGTGAAGAGCCGCCGTGTTGGCGGTGCCACCTTCCAGGTGCCTACCGAAATCCGTCCCGACCGTAAGGAATCTATCTCAATGAAAAACCTCATCCTCTACGCCCGCAAGCGTGGCGGCAAGACCATGGCCGACAAACTGGCCTCGGAAATCGTCGACGCTTTCAACGAGCAGGGCGGCGCATTCAAGCGCAAGGAGGATATGCACAAGATGGCAGAAGCAAACCGCGCGTTCGCACACTTCCGTTTCTAATATTTCATTGACTGTTAATCCCAACGCAAAATGGCTAAATCAGACGAACTGCTCAAGTTTACCCGCAATATCGGTATCATGGCCCACATCGATGCCGGTAAGACCACTACCTCGGAGCGAATACTTTTCTACACCGGCCTGACTCATAAAATCGGCGAGGTGCACGACGGCGCCGCTACGATGGACTGGATGGAACAGGAGCAGGAGCGCGGTATTACAATTACCTCCGCCGCTACTACCGCTTTCTGGAACTACAACGGCGACAAATACAAAATCAACCTGATCGACACCCCCGGACACGTCGACTTTACTGTCGAAGTGGAGCGCTCGCTCCGTGTGCTCGATGGTGCTGTGGCTACCTTCTGCGCCGTTGGCGGCGTTGAGCCCCAGTCTGAGACCGTGTGGCGTCAGGCCGACAAATACAACGTGCCCCGTATCGGCTACGTCAACAAGATGGACCGTAGCGGTGCCAACTTCTTCGAAGTGGTGCGTCAGCTCAAGGACGTCCTCGGTGCCAACCCTTGCCCCATTCAGATTCCTATCGGTGCTGAAGAAACTTTCAAGGGCGTTGTTGACCTCGTGCGCATGAAGGCCATCTTCTGGCACGACGAAAGCATGGGTGCCGACTACTCTATCGAAGACATCCCCGCCAACCTCGTCGAAGAGGCTGAGGAATGGCGCGACAAGATGCTTGAGAAAATCGCCGAATTCGACGACGACCTCATGGCAAAGTACTTCGACGACCCCTCCACCATCACCGAGGAGGAAGTCAAGAAAGCCCTCCGCAAGGGCACGCTTGCCATGGAAATCGTGCCCATGACCCTGGGTTCCTCCTTCAAGAACAAGGGCGTGCAGTGTCTGCTCGACAACGTCTGCGCTTATCTGCCCTGTCCCACCGATGCCGGTGCTGTTGAAGGTCACGCCGTTGGCAACCCCGACGAAATCATCACCCGCGAGCCCAGCTCGGAAGCGCCCATGTGCGCTCTCGCGTTCAAGATCGCAACCGACCCCTATGTTGGCCGTCTGTGCTTCTTCCGCGTTTACTCCGGCGAAATCCCCGCCGGCAGCTATGTGCTCAACTCGCGTTCCGGCAAGAAGGAGCGTATCTCGCGTCTGTTCCAGATGCACTCCAACAAGCAGAACCCCAAAGAAATGATCGGCTGCGGCGATATCGGCGCAGGCGTAGGTTTCAAGGATATCCGCACCGGCGACACTCTTTGCGCCGAAGACGCACCCATCGTGCTTGAGGCTATGGACTTCCCCGATCCCGTTATCGGTATCGCAGTTGAGCCCAAGACTCAGAAGGACCTCGACAAACTCGGCGTTGGTCTGCAGAAGCTCGCAGAGGAAGACCCCACCTTCCGCGTTGCCACCAACGAGGAAACCGGTCAGACAGTCATCAGCGGTATGGGTGAGCTCCACCTCGACATCATCATCGACCGTCTGCGTCGCGAGTTCAAGGTAGAGTGCAACCAGGGTCGTCCCCAGGTTACCTATAAGGAAGCCCTCACCAAGCCCGTCGAACTCCGTGAAGTGTTCAAGAAGCAGACCGGTGGTCGTGGTAAGTTCGCTGATATCATCGTACGCGTTGAACCCGCCGACGAAGGCTTTGAAGGCGGCCTGCAGTTTGTCGACGAAGTCAAGGGCGGTAACATTCCCAAGGAATTTATCCCCAGCATTCAGAAAGGCTTCGTGACGGCTATGAAGAACGGCGTCCTCGCCGGCTTCCCCGTCGAGACCCTCAAGGTGACCGTCATCGATGGCTCCTTCCACCCCGTCGACTCCGACCAGCTCTCTTTCGAGCTCTGCGCCATCCAGGCCTTCAAGAAGGCCAGCGAAAAGGCCGGCCCCGTGCTCCTCGAGCCCATCATGAAGATCGAGGTTGTGACTCCCGAAGAATCCATGGGTGATGTCATCTCCGACCTCAACAAGCGTCGCGGCCAGGTAGAAGGCATGGAAACCAGCCGCAGCGGCGCCCGTGTCGTTAAGGCCAAGGCACCCCTTGCCGAGATGTTCGGCTATGTGACTGCCCTCCGCACCATCACTTCCGGCCGTGCCACCAGCACCATGAGCTTCTCGCACTACAGCGAGGTGAGCAACAGCATCGCACGCAACGTCCTCACCGAATGCCAGGGCCGCGTCGATCTCGTTAAATAACAAGCAAATAATAAACCAACAATATGAGTCAGAAAATTCGCATCAAACTCAAATCTTACGATCACAACCTCGTCGACAAGAGCGCCGAGAAGATCGTCAAGACAGTGAAGGCCACAGGTGCAGTGATCAGCGGTCCCATACCCCTGCCCACACACAAGCGCATCTTCACCGTGAACCGCTCGACCTTCGTCAACAAGAAGAGCCGCGAGCAGTTCCAGCTGTCGTCGTTCAAGCGCCTCATCGACATCTACAACAGCACCGCAAAGACCGTCGACGCTCTCATGAAGCTCGAGCTCCCCAGCGGCGTAGAAGTAGAAATCAAGGTGTAATACCCCGACGTTACGCAAGAAAAAACAACAACAAGATATCACACTCCTAAACAAACACAGAAATGCCAGGATTAATTGGAAAGAAAATCGGAATGACATCCGTTTTCAGTGCCGACGGTAAGAACGTACCGTGCACTGTTATCGAAGTAGGCCCGTGTGTTGTTACGCAGGTGAAGACCACCGAAAAGGACGGCTACAACGCCCTCCAGCTCGGCTTCGAGGAGCAGAAGGAAAAGCACCTCACAAAGCCCGAGCTCGGTCACTTCGCAAAAGCCGGCGTAGCTCCCAAGCGCCACTTGGCCGAGTTCAAAGGTTTCGACGGCGAGTATAAAGCCGGTGACACCCTCACAGTCGATATGTTCAGCGAAGCAGACTTCGTCGACATCGTCGGCACCAGCAAGGGTAAAGGCTTCCAGGGCGTTGTAAAGCGTCATGGCTTCGGCGGCGTTGGCCAGAGCACTCACGGCCAGCACAACCGTCTGCGCGCTCCCGGTTCGATCGGTGCCTGCTCCTACCCCGCAAAGGTGTTCAAGGGCATGCGCATGGCCGGCCAGATGGGCAACCAGCGCGTCACCGTGCAGAATCTCCAGGTTGTCAAGGTTATCGCCGAACACAACATCCTCATGATTAAAGGCTCCATCCCCGGCGCCAAAGGTTCAATCGTTTTAATTGAGAAGTAAAATGGAAGTTGCAATCTACAATAAAGAAGGACAGGACACCGGCCGCAAGGCAGTCCTCAACGATGAGGTGTTCGCAGTAGAAGTCAACGAGCACGCCATCTACCTCGATGTCAAGCAGTATCTTGCCGACCAGCGCCAGGGCACACACAAGAGCAAGGAACGCAGCGAAGTGAGCGGTTCCACCCGCAAGCTTCACAAGCAGAAAGGCGGCGGCGGTAGCCGTATCGGCGACATCAACTCGCCCGTACTCGTAGGCGGTGGCCGCGTATTCGGTCCCCGTCCCCGCGACTATC
>CAMWNB010000082.1 GCA_947175495.1 uncultured Porphyromonadaceae bacterium
CTCGTATGCCGTGTGGTGGATTCGCCAGAGCATCCTGCAGGCACTTGCCGAGCAGAGCCGTATCGTGCGCCTGCCTCTCAACCAGGTGGGCTCGCTCAACAAGATAAGCAAGGCTCTGTCGAAATTCGAGCAGGAGAACGAGCGCCGTCCCTCGCCCGAGGAGCTGGCCGAAACGCTCGACGTGCCCGTCGACAAGATTGCCGACACGCTGAAAGTGAGCGGACGCCACATTTCCGTGGACGCGCCTTTCGTGGAAGGCGAGGACAACAGCCTGCTCGATGTGCTCACCAACGACGACTCCCCCATGGCCGACGCCGGCCTCAACCGCGAGTCGCTGAGCAACGAGGTGGACCGCGCCCTGCGTCAGCTCCATGAGCGCGAGCGCGAGATTCTTAAGATGTTCTTCGGCATCGGCTGCCAGGAGATGACCCTTGAGGAAATCGGCGCCAAGTTCGACCTTACGCGCGAGCGTGTGCGCCAGATTAAGGAAAAGGCCATCCGCCGCCTCAAAGGCCAGAAGAGCCGTCTGCTGAAAGCCTACCTCGGCGCGTAACAGCACCCACAAAGCACGCCGCGCGGGCGCATGGCCGAACAGGCCTGTGCCCGCGCGTTTTCACTGTCTTGCCGGAGGGTTTGTTTTTCCGGGCAATTTATTGTATTTTTGCAGCGATATGAGTCTCGACCCAGAACAATCACGGCGACAGGTGCTCGACCCGGAGAACGGCGACATGCTGACGGCCTGGCAACTCGTCAAAGACACGTCGCAATCGGTGTTTTTGACCGGCAAGGCCGGTACGGGCAAAAGCACGCTGCTGCGCTATATCACCCGCAACACGGCCAAGAAACACGTGGTGCTGGCACCCACGGGCATAGCGGCCATAAACGTGGGCGGACAGACGATGCACTCATTTTTCCGCCTGCCGTTCAAGCCCACGATGCCTGACGACCCAGACTTTGCCGCGCGTGTGCTGCGCAAACGCATGCGCTACCCGCAGTCGCTGGTGAAGCTGCTGAAAGAGCTTGAGCTCATAATCATCGACGAAGTGTCGATGGTGCGCGCCGACACCATCGACTTCATAGACAAACTTCTGCGCGTGTACTGCGGCGACCTGCGCCGCCCTTTCGCCGGCAAGCAGCTGCTGATGGTGGGCGACGTGTTCCAGCTGGAGCCGGTGGTGAACGCCGATGCCCGCGACATCATAGCCCGCCACTACGGCACACCTTATTTCTTCAACGCCAAGGTGTTTGACGAGATGACGCTGGTGCCCATAGAGCTGCGCAAGGTGTACCGGCAAAGCGACCCGGAATTTGTGGGGTTGCTCGACCGCGTGCGCGACGGGCACCCTACCCCTGCCGATCTGCACACCATCAACAGCCGCATCTGTTCGCGCGAGAGCATCTACAACGACAACACAAAGGCCGGCGAGCTGCCCGTCACGATAGCAACGCGGCGCGACCTCGTTGACAACATCAACAGCGAGCGCCTCGCCGCACTGCCGGGCCCCGAAGCCACCTACACCGGCAAGATCGAGCGCGACTTTCCCGAGCAGTCGCTGCCCACCGACAAGGAACTTACGCTGAAAGAGGGCGCGCAGGTGATGTTCGTGCGCAACGACCCCGAGCGGCGCTGGGTGAACGGCACGATAGGCCTTGTTGAGAGCCTCGCGCAAGACGGCCACATAGGAGTGCGCACGGCCGACGGCCTGCTACACTCTGTGGAGCAGGAACGGTGGAGCAACATCCGCTACGAATACGACGAAAAAACCAAGAAAATAAACGAGGTAGAACTCGGCAGCTTCACCCAGTACCCGCTAAAGCTGGCATGGGCGCTCACCGTGCACAAAAGCCAGGGCATGACGTTCGACAACGTGGTGCTCGACTTCGGGCGCGGCGCCTTCGCCGGCGGCCAGAGCTATGTGGCGCTGAGCCGCTGCCGCAGCCTTCAGGGGATACGCCTGCTGAGCACTCTGGCCGAACGCGACATCTACGTGCACCCGGCCGTGGTGCGTTTCAGCCGCAGCTTCAACAGCACGGAAATAATTGACAGCGCCATTGCCGGCGCACGCGCCGACGCGGCTCTGGCAGCAGCGTCCCAGGCCTTCGCCACGCTCGACATGGGCCGAGCCGTCGACAGCTTCGCCATAGGCGCGGAAGCGCGCCCGGCAGTGCTCCGCAGCCCGGCAGTGCGGAGGCTGATAGCACGGCGGCTGAACGTAATCACGCGACTGAAGGAGGAGGCCGACGAGCTGCGCGCACAGCTGCGCGAGGCCGAGGAACGCTTCGCCGAGCTCGCCGATGAGTTCGTGGCCATGGGGCAGCAATGCCTTGACGAAGGTGCGGACCTCGCACCTGCAATCGCCAATTTCGACAAGGCGCTGCGCGTGTGTCCGCGCCACGGGCTGGCACTGCTGTGCAAAGGACGCGCGCTGGCCGACAGCGGCGACTACGACGGCGCCGAGACATGTCTGCGACAGGCCTCGGAATGCGACGTCGACGACTGGCAGGCCCTTACGGCCCTGGCCGACATATACATGGGAACCAAGGCCTACGCCGAAGCTCTCGACTGCCTGCTGACGGCCATCGAGCGCTGTCCCGACACGATACAGATCCACGAAAGCATAGCTGCGCTATACGACGCCATCGACTCGCCCGAAGATGCCGAGATGCACCGCTTGGAAGCCGAGCGCCTGCGCAAAAAGAAAAAGAAAAGAAAATGACAGAATCAGGATTTTTCCGCGCTGTGGCGGCTTCGCCGCTCGTGGCTCCGGCCGACTGCCGGGCCAATGCCGAAGAGATTGCGCGCATGATTGACGAGATATGCACCGAGGCGCAGCCCGATCTCATAGTGTTTCCCGAAATGTGCATCACGGGCTACACCTGCGCCGACCTATTCCACAACTCCACATTGCTTGACGGCGCTGTCAATGCTCTCGAGCCGGTGAAGCTGGCGACGGCCAAGCACAGGTGCACTGTGCTTGTCGGCATGCCGCTGCGCCGGAGCGGCACGCTCTACAACTGCGCTGTGGCCATCAGCTGCGGAGCTCCTGTGGCGGCAGTGCCCAAAACGTATGTGCCCAACTACAACGAGTTCTACGAGAAGCGCTGGTGGGCCGCAGCTCCGCTCGCCACGGGCACCATCGCCGTGGGCGACATTGAGGTGGCGTTCGGCACCCGGCTGCTGCTCGACTGCGGAGGAGTGCGCGTGGGCGTGGAAGTGTGCGAGGATCTGTGGACACCTGCGCCGCCGAGCGGATTCGCCGCCATGGCCGGCGCGCATGTGGTGGCCAATCTCTCGGCCTCCGACGACCTTATAGGCAAATACGCCTACCTGCGCTCGCTCGTGGCGCAGCAGTCGGCCCGCTGCAGCTGTGCCTATGTATATGCTTCGGCCGGCTACGGCGAATCGTCGACCGACCTCGTGTTCGACGGCAAGACCATCATCGCCGAGAACGGCAATATCGTGGCCGTCAACGAGCGCTGGCAGCACAGAAGCCAGTGGGTGGCGTCCGACATCGACATACAGGCTATCGAGCGCGACCGCATGCACATGGGCTCTTTCGCCGACTGCGCCGGGCGCAACGGCGCGCGTGACTACACGACGGTGGGAGCAGTCTGCCCGACCGGACGCGCCGACGAGCTGCGCTACCGTAGCGTCGATCCACACCCATTCGTGCCGGCCGACAACGACAACCTGAACTCGCACTGCGACGAAATCACCAACATACAGGTGGCCGGCCTGTGCCGCCGCCTCGAGGCCACCGGCTGCAAGAGTCTCGTGGTGGGCATAAGCGGCGGCCTCGACTCCACGCTGGCTCTGCTCGTGGCCGTGGCTGCATTCGACCGCCTCGGACTGCCCCGCACCGGCATACTCGGCATCACTATGCCCGGCTTCGGCACCACGTCGCGCACCCACAACAACGCGGTGACGCTTATGCAGCAGCTGGGAGTGTCGATGAAAGAAATCCGCATCGCGCCGGCAGTGCGCCAGCACTTCGCCGACATAGGCCACGATCCTGAGGTGCACGATGTGACCTACGAGAACTCGCAAGCCCGCGAACGCACGCAGATACTGATGGACATGGCCAACCGCACGGGAGGCATGGTGCTCGGCACGGGCGACCTCTCCGAGCTGGCCCTGGGATGGGCCACCTACAACGGCGACCACATGTCGATGTACGGCGTGAACGCCGGCGTGCCCAAGACGCTTGTGGCCCATCTTGTGGCCCACTTCGCACGCACGGCGGCAGACGAGACCACACGGCGCACACTGCTCGACATCGTGGCCACACCCATCTCGCCCGAGTTGCTGCCGCCGACGGTCGACGGCGAGATAGCGCAGGTGACGGAGGACTTCGTCGGCCCCTATGAGCTGCACGATTTCTTCCTCTACTACATGCTGCGCTACGGTTTCAGCCCGCGCCGCATCTACCTGCTTGCGCGCAAGGCATTCGCCGGCAGCTACGACGACGCCACTCTGCGCAAATGGCTGCGCACGTTCTTCCGCCGTTTCTTCTCGCAGCAGTTCAAGCGCTCGTGCCTGCCCGACGGCCCCAAGGTGGGTTCTGTGTGCCTGTCGCCGCGTGGCGACTGGCGCATGCCGTCTGACGCCTCCGCCGCCATGTGGCTCGCGGAGTGCGACGAATTGCAGTAATATTAGACCCCGTTCCCCAATATTTGTTAACGCCGGGGTCGCATATCTCTGAGTGATTT
>CAMWNB010000083.1 GCA_947175495.1 uncultured Porphyromonadaceae bacterium
ATATTGCATCTTGTCGACTTTACAGCGGAATACGACCGGACATACATCGCTGCAAATTTGCGGTTTTAAATCGCTGTCCTGCATGTTATTATGGATTTATATACCCTACTCTGCGGGAGCATCAGATGACGAGAGCGAGGGACAGACCGAGGGTGCGGGAAGGTGGCGCGTAAAAGGGGGCGACGACGGCGGACGTGCCATAGGAACTCCGGGATGCTGAGACGGCGCGCGGACGGTCAAGGCCGAAGATGCGGCGCTCAAGCGGCAGAAGCCAGTAGCCGGCGCGTGCACAAAGAATACCTATGCCAGCTCCGGCGAGGACATCGTTGTACCAATGGCGGCGGTTGTACATGCGCAATACGCCGACACCCACGGCCACGGCATAGCCAGCTGCGCCGATGGCGTTGCCATACTCGATGCGAAGGAGCTCGGCACCGGTGAACGCCGTAGCCACATGACCCGAAGGGAAAGAGTGGCGGTCGGAGCCGTCGGGGCGTGTCTCGCGGACAATATTCTTGACGGCATATACGGCCGCTCCCATGCAGAGGTAGGCCGTGGCGCCGGCCATAAGGCGGTCGCGGAAGCTGCTGCGCGCCTTGACGCCACATGGCCCCAGAGCAAGATAGGCCGCTGCCGGGACGAAGCGGAGGTATTCGTCGGCAGTGATATGATGGGAACCGCCCCAGCGGTCGATCTGCGTGCGGGTGTAGGACTTGAAGCCCGAGAATGCGCTGATGCCGATGGCTCCGGCCGCTGTGAGCGCCACCGGAGCGATGAGTTCGCGGGTATGAAACGAATAGGCGGCACTGTCGGGCGCGCAGTCCTGCGCATTGGCACGGGGAGCTGCGGCAGCAAGCAACAGAGAGAGGCAGAGGATAATGCGGATGAGTGTCATGTTGCAAAGATAACGTTTTAGGGGCACAATAACAAACAAAAGCGCCGCCGCGGAATGCGGCAGCGCTTTCGTGGTGTGCAGACAGGCGCGAGCTTATGCCTCGTAGAGAGAAATCTGCTCGGGCTTGAAGTTGGCGATGAAATCGGCATGCTTGGCAACCTCGGCCTCGGCCATCTTGGCGTAAACACGTGTGGTGCGGGCGAAGGAAGCGTTGCGGGCAGTGTCGAGGAGCAGGAGATAGCTCATGACGATGCCTGCCGCCATTTCCACGAGACGACGAGCCATGAAATCGGTGTAGCGCGTGTCGGCCACGGCTGCTACAGCCTCGACGGCTGCTGCATACTTCTCGGTCATGGCTTCAAGCATAGCCTTGACATCCTCCATGCCTTCGGCAACCGGATGAGCGGCATAGCTGCGGATGAGTTCGAGGTAGGTACCGGTGGTGACGTGGCGGATGGCAGCCACTACCTGCAGCTGTGTAGTGCCTTCATAGATGCTGGTGATGCGTGCATCGCGGTAGATGCGCTCGCAGGCGTAGTCCTTCATGAAGCCGCTGCCGCCGTGGATCTGGATGCAGTCGTAGGCATTCTGGTTGCAGTATTCGCTGGTCATGCCCTTGGCCATGGGGGTGAGTGCGTCGGCGAGACGGCTATAGGCTTTCATTTCCTTACGCTCCTCGGGGGTGAGACTGCGCTCCTTGGCGATATCTTCGTAGGCTTTGTAAAGGTCGACGTAGCGTGCGCATTCGTAGAGCAGCGTGCGGGAAGCATCGAGCTTGGCCTTCATGACGCTGAGCATCTCGGACACAGCCGGGAACTCGATGATGGCCTTGCCGAACTGCTTGCGCTCGCGGGCATAGCCGAGAGCCTCACGGTAGGCGATTTCGCTGACGCCGACGCTCTGGGCGGCGATGCCGAGACGCGCGCCGTTCATCAGAGCCATAACATACTTGATGAGGCCCATGCGGCGGGAGCCTACGAGTTCGGCCTTGGCATCCTTGTAGACGAGTTCGCATGTGGGCGAGCCCTTGATGCCCATCTTGTTCTCGATACGGCGGACGGTGACACCGCCGTCGCGCTTGTCGTAGATGAACATTGAGAGGCCGCGGCCGTCCTTTGTGCCTTCCTCGCTACGGGCGAGTACCAGATGGATGTCGCTGTCGCCGTTGGTGATGAAGCGCTTTACGCCATTGAGACGCCATGTGCCGTCGGGCTGCTCTGTGGCCTTGAGCATGACACTCTGGAGGTCGGAGCCGGCATCGGGCTCGGTGAGGTCCATAGACATGGTCTCACCCTCGCAGACACGGGGGATATACTTTGCTTTCTGCTCCTCGCTGGCGAATTCGTAGATGGTTTCGGCGCAATCCTGAAGACCCCAGAGATTCTCGAAACCGGTGTCGGCGCGGCTGACGATATCGGCAGCCATAATGTAGGGAGTGATGGGGAAGTTGAGACCGCCGAAACGGCGGGGCATAGCCATGCCCATCAGACCGGCTTTGCGGCAAACGTCGAGGTTCTGCTCGGTGGCAGAGGCATAGTGGGCGTGGCCGTCGGAGCAGCTTGCGCCTTCGTGGTCTACGCTCTCGGCGTTTTCGGCGATGGTGGTGCCGCAGATTTCGCCGACGATGTCGAGCACGCGCTCATAGTTGTCCATGGCGTCCTCGAAATCGACCGGGGCATAGTCGTAGCTCTGGGCATCGGCAAAGTTGCGCTCCTTGAGCTCAACGATCTTGCGCATCATGGGATGGTTGAGGTGATGGCGCAGATCGGGATTGTCGGTATAGAAGTTAGCCATTGCTTATTTCGAATTTTTCTTGTAGTAATTGATGAGTTTGGGCACAACCTCCTCCATGTTGCCGGTGATGACATAGTCGGCGATGGCATTGATGGGTGCGTCGGGATCGGGGTTGATGGAGATGATGATGCTGCTGTCCTGCATGCCGGCGATGTGCTGAATCTGGCCGGAGATGCCGCAAGCGATGTAGAGCTTGGGGCGCACCGTCACGCCCGTCTGGCCGATCTGGCGCTCATGCTCGATGAAGCCGGCATCGACAGCCGCACGGGACGCGCCTACCTCGGCGCCAAGAGTGTCGGCCAGATCATAGAGCAGCTGGAAATTCTCCTTGCTGCCCACGCCGTAGCCGCCGGCCACGATGATGGAAGCACCCTTGATGTTGACCTTGGACTTCTCGATATGGCGGTCGATGATTTCCACAACGTAGTCCTCGGGGGCGGTGTACTTTGATGCGTCGAGGTTGATAACCTCGCCTTTGTGGTCGGGGTTGTAAACCTCTTTTTTCATGACACCCTCGCGCACGGTGGCCATCTGGGGACGGCAATCGGGGTTGACAATGGTGGCGACGATGTTGCCACCGAAAGCCGGACGAATCTGATAGAGCAGATCCTTGTACTCCTTGCCGGTCTTGGGGTCGGTGTGGTCGCCAATCTCAAGAGCCGTGCAGTCGGCCGTCAAGCCGCTGTGGAGGCACGACGACACGCGGGGACCCAGGTCGCGGCCGATGCAGGTGGCGCCCATAAGGCACACCTGAGGCTTGATTTCGCGGAAAAGATTGATGAGCACGGCTGCATGAGGGTTGGAGGTGTAGGGATAAAGACGCGCGTCTTCAACCTTATACACCGTGTCGGCGCCGTAAGGGAAAATCTGGTTTTCGATGCCGTCGAGTTTGTCGCCGACTACGAGAGCCTCAAGCTTAACGCCGAGACGGTCGGCCAGCACGCGGCCTTTTGTAAGGAGTTCGAGGCTGACATCGGCCACACGGCCGTCCTCATACTCGCAATATACTATAAGATTGTTGTTGTCTGCCATAATCACTTGTTTTGAAGGCTTAGCCGATGGTGTGGTTGGTGATGAGATCCTTGATGAGGCTTTCGATGGCCGCGTCGTCGGCGCCGTCAAGCGTGAGGGCCTCCTTGGCGGTGAACACAACGTTTTCGATAGCCTTAACCTTTGTGGGCGAACCTGCCAGACCAATCTGTTCGGGATCGGCCTCTACATAGGCTGCTCCCCACTCCTGGATGCAGAGATCGGGACGGGCATCGAGCAGAGCCTGCTGCTCGGGGCTGAGCTTGGCCTTCTCGGAAACGGAAGCGGCACGCTTGTATTTCATCACGCGCTTGGCGTTGCGGGGGCGGCATTCGGCAGCGCTGCCATTGACAGTGACCACGCAGGGCAGAGGAGCCTTCACTGTCTCCACGCCATGCTCCAGACGGCGCTTAACGGTGACGTGGCCATCGGAGAGATCGAGGATTTCCTCGGCGTAGGTGACCTGAGGCACACCCAGTTTTTCGGCAATCTGCGGACCCACCTGGGCGGTGTCGCCGTCGATTGCCTGGCGACCGCCAAGGATGATGTCGAACTTGCCGAACTTTTTCACGGCCTGAGCCAGCGAATAGGAGGTGGCAAGCGTGTCGGCACCACCGAGAACACGGTCGGTGAGGACTATGCCGTTGTCGGCTCCGCGGAAAATCGCTTCCCGTATGATTTCGGACGCGCGAGGCAGTCCCATGGTGAGGAGCGTCACGGTGGCCCCGGGGTTTGCGTCCTTCAGGCGCAGAGCCTGTTCAAGGGCATTGAGGTCCTCGGGGTTGAAGATAGCCGGCAGAGCGGCACGGTTGATGGTGCCGTCCTCTTTCATGGCATCTTTGCCGACGTTGCGGGTGTCGGGCACCTGCTTTGCCAGCACAATGATGTTCAAACTCATAACTATATTTGCTTATAGTGATTAAAAATTTTCGAATTTTCGGGGCAAAGGTAATAATTAATTAGGTTTTATA
>CAMWNB010000084.1 GCA_947175495.1 uncultured Porphyromonadaceae bacterium
ATGATGATGAATGACGATGAATTTTGAAAGAGATTTTCAGTTTCTGTTGTGCAAAAATGGCAAAAGAAAATCGCAACTGATTTGGGGTTAATCAGTTGCGATTTTGTTGTGTTGCCTTGGAAGGATTCGAACCCTCACAGGCGGAACCAGAATCCGACGTGCTACCATTACACCACAAGGCAAAGGTGTGTTGCAATCTCGATTGCGAGTGCAAAGTTAGGACCTTTTTTTGAATCTGCCAAATTTTTGAACGAAAAAATTAAGAAAAAAAATTCAGAGACGTTTTTCGGGGATTTAATAGGTGGTTCGGATAATTCTGTTTAAATTTGTATTTCAATTGAGTAAGCAGGCATGAACGAGGAGGCTCTCAGTCAGATGTACCTTAAGGACACGGCGTTTCAAGATTTGATGCAGCGCCGTGTGTTCAACGTTTTGCTTGTGGCTTCCACCTACGATGCCTTCATGATGGAGGAGGACGGCCGAGTGGAGGAGCAGCTATACTTCGAATATGTGAAGCTCAATCTGAGTTCGCCGCCTCGTGTGGCGCGTGTGTCAAACTCGACAGAGGCCTTAGAGGCGATGCGTGCCAAGGTATTTGACCTTGTTGTGGTGATGCCGGCCAACGACATCAGCGATAGCATAGCCGGCGCGCGCACTATCAAGGCTGCCCATCCGGATGTGCCAATGGTGGTGCTGACGCCGTTCAGCAAGGAAGTGAGCCGCCGGTTGCATCGCGAGGATCTCTCGGGCATAGATTATGTGTTCAGCTGGCTGGGCAACATGGACCTGCTGCTGGCCATCATCAAGCTGCTTGAGGACAAAATGAACGCCGATGTTGACATCAACGCCGTCGGTGTGCGTATGATTCTTCTTGTAGAAGATTCTGTTCGCTTCTATTCGTCGATTCTTCCGCGTCTTTACAAGTTTTTGCTGAAGCAGTCTCAGCTGTTCTCGACGGAGGCCCTCAACGAGCATGAGCAGATGCTGCGAATGCGCGGTCGCCCCAAGGTGATGCTTGCGCGCGACTATGAGGAAGCCATGGATCTATATGAGCGCTACGGCGACCGTATGCTCGGACTCATCAGCGACGTGTCTTTTGCCCGTGGTGGAGTGAAGACGCGTGATGCCGGACTGCAGCTGGCGCGCGAGTTGCGCAGCCGCGACCCTTACCTTCCCATCATCATCGAGAGCAGCGAGACGTCCAACGCGTCGCGTCTGGCAGACTTCGGCGGAGTGTTTCTCGACAAAAATTCAAAGAAGCTCTCCGTTGATCTCGGCGACGCCATAATGGCGAATTTCGGCTTTGGCGATTTCATAATCCGCAATCCGACCACCGGCGAGGAAATAAGGCGTATTCATGATCTCAAGGACATGCAGCGCTCCATTTTCGACATCCCTGCCGACGCGCTGTTTTATCATGCGCGCAACAACGATATTTCGCGCTGGCTGTATAGCCGTGCGCTGTTCCCGATTGCCGACGTGGTGCGCCGCCACCGCTTTGAGAGTATGGACGAGGCGCCGGCTGTGCGCCGCCTGTTTTTTGACCTGATAGTGAAATACCGCCGTATGAAAAACCGCGGCGTCGTGGCCGTGTTCCGCAAGGACCGCTTCGACCACTACAGTAATTTTGCGCGTATAGGCGAAGGCAGCCTGGGCGGCAAGGGACGTGGCCTGGCTTTCATTGACTCTATAATCAAACGCAACCCGCAGTTTGACGACATAGACGGCGTGTGCGTGGCCATTCCTCGCACGGTGGTGCTGTGCACTGATGTGTTCGACCGCTTCATGGCCGACAACGGGCTTTATCCGCTTGCGCTCGGCACAGCCGGTGATGACGATATTTTGCGGGCATTTATCGCGTCCAGGCTGCCTGATGACATACGCGATAATCTCGAGGCGCTGCTTGATGTTGTGGACCGTCCTATTGCCGTGCGCTCGTCGAGCCTGCTTGAGGATTCGCATTATCAGCCGTTCGCGGGCGTATATGCCACGTACATGGTGCCTGCCGGCACTGATCGTGCCGACCGGCTGCGGATGCTCACTGCTGCCATCAAGGGCGTGTATGCGTCGGTGTTTTTCCGCGCCAGCAAGACCTATATGACGGCCACGAGCAATGTTATAGACGAGGAGAAGATGGCGGTGATCCTTCAGGAGGTGGTGGGCGAGGAGTATGGCGAATACTACTTCCCGGCATTCAGCGGGGTGGGGCGTTCGCTCAACTATTATCCTCTTGGCGACGAGCGTCCGGAGGACGGCGTGGCGCAGGTCGCCGTGGGTCTTGGCAAATATATTGTGGACGGCGGCAAGGGGTTGCGCTTCTCTCCGCGACATCCTGCCCATGTGTTGCAGACTTCGACTCTTGATCTGGCGTTGCGCGACACGCAGACCCGTCTGTTTGCCTTGCGGAGATCGCCGGTGGCGGCCGATGATTTTGCTGTGGATGACGGCTTCAATATCGAGTCTCTGCCGGTGCAGCAGTTTGCCAGCACGGGCGCGCTGCGCTATGCTGCCAGCACTTACGATGCGACAGATGGTGCGCTTCGCGACTATGAGGACGGCCGTGGGCGTCGTGTCATCACCTTTGCCAATATGCTGCGTGACAATGCCTATCCCCTGGCGCGTGTGGTTGATGTGATGCTTGCCAAAGGCCAGGAGGCAATGCAGCGCCCGGTGGAAATCGAGTTCGCCGGCACGCTCCGTCCTGCGTCAGACGATCGTGGCCGCCGCGGCCAGATGTACTGGTTGCAGATACGTCCCATAATCGACCGTCGGGAGCTCGTAGACGATTCATGCACAGATGCTCCGGATGTCGATTTGCTGCTTCGCAGTGCGTCGGCGCTCGGCAATGGTACGGTAGACGACATTCATTGCGTGGTGTATGTGCGTCCCGATACATTCGACTCGGCATGCAACGTCGAAGTGGCGGCACGCCTGCGTGCCATTAACGATGAATTTGCCGCCCGCGGCGAACATTATATCCTTATCGGTCCCGGCCGCTGGGGGTCGAGTGATTCGGCGCTTGGTATCCCTGTGGCGTGGACCGACATAGCCTCGGCCCGTCTTATCGTGGAAGCCTCACAAAGCGGCTATCGCATAGAGCCCAGCCAGGGCACTCATTTTTTTCAGAACCTCACGAGTCTCGGCGTGGGCTATTTCACCGTCGACACGTCGGCTTCGGACAGCGATGTCTACGACATAGCCATGCTGGACGCCGCTCCGGCCGAGTACGACGATGGCCGTGTGCGTGTGGTGCGTTTTGTGTCTCCTCTCACTGTGTGTATTAACGGCCGCGCGGGCAAAGGCGTGGTCTTCAAGCCCGGATGCGGGCCTAATTCAACCGATAAATTGCCATGAGCTTCTTCAGTAAATTCCGCCGTGCGCTCGGCTTTGACGACGATTCCATTTTTGAGGCCGACGAGGCTGCATCCGAAGCCGATGCCGCCATTGTGGTCGACGATCCCGACCGTGAGACATTGTCGGCTGCTGAGCGCGATCTCGCCGACCTGCGCGAGGGTATTTTCACGCATGTTCTCTCGGTGTTCAACAGCGCGTTGCCGGATTTTCTGGCCCGCAGTTCTGACCCGGAGGCTCAGCGCCGGCTGCTATATGACAGTCTGGACCAGGGCCTAAAGGACTATCTCGCCCGCGTGGCAGCAGATGCCGATAGCCGGTGCGAGGCTCGCTGGAATGCCGAACATTCCGAACTGCGCGCAGAGATGGAAGCATTGAGACACAAGGCGGAGCAGGTGGAACGCGACCGTGCCGACATAAAGGAGCGCCAACTTAGCGCCGACCGACAGAAACGCGCTCTGAGCGACCGCCTCAAGGACCTGGAATCGCAGGTGAGCCGCCTTGAGGCCGAACGCGAGCAGTACGACCTTGAGAACAAGAGCCTTGTGAATAAACTTAAGGTTTATGCCGTGCAGCACCCGGGCGACATAGAGGTGGCTGATGTTCCTGTCGGCCCGACGCAGGAGCAGTATGACGAAGCGTTGGCCGAAAACGGCCGCCTTAAGGAGGCTATTGACTTGGCGTCCGAGAGGCAGGCCATGAGCGACGAGATGGTGGCCGATCTGCGCAAGCGTCTTGCCGTGGCACGCCAGGAGGTGGACGACCTGCAGGCCATCACAGAGGAGGTGGCAAAGGTGCAGCAAGCCATTGCTGACCGCGATGCCGCCATCGAGCGTCAGCGCGCCAACATTGCGCGTCTTAAGGTGCAGATTGATACGCTCAATGCGGCATCGCGCAGCGAGGCCGAACGTTTTGCCGGGAGAGAGAAAGAACTGCTTGCGCAACTTGAGGAGGCGGGGGGGGGGCCCGCCCGCCCGGGCGGGGGGGGGGGGGGGGGGGGGGGGGGCAGACCGCCCGGGGGGCGCCCCCCCC
>CAMWNB010000085.1 GCA_947175495.1 uncultured Porphyromonadaceae bacterium
TAGAGCACGACCTTGCCAAGGTCGGGGTCGCGGGTTCGAGTCCCGTTTTTCGCTCTCAGAAGAGAACATTAAAATACAAAGTCAGAAGCCTTCAGGCGCCCTACGAAATTAGAGTTATGCGAAAATAGCTCAGTTGGTAGAGCACGACCTTGCCAAGGTCGGGGTCGCGGGTTCGAGTCCCGTTTTTCGCTCAAAGCAGAGCGCCCCGCAGCGCTTTTGACTTAGATTGTCCGGATGGCGGAATTGGTAGACGCGCTACTTTGAGGGGGTAGTGAGCTTTCGCTCGTGTGAGTTCGAGTCTCATTTCGGACACTTCTGAATGAAAATCGCAGTGACTGCAAGTCGCTGCGATTTTTCTTTTTATCCACATCTTGTCAAAACATGGAAGCGGAGGCCCGTAAGCCTCCGCCCGGACAGCTCGGCGACGATTCCTGCAAGCGCTGGCAGGTAACAGTAAAACGGTATGTTCATGGCGCTTCGTTTTATAATGCCCTTCGGTGAGTACGACCGAGGCAGCCGACCGCTCCACACCCGGAGGCCGATGACGGCTACACATTAATATATTAAGTGGCGTGAATGCTCCGTGCGCTTGCAAATATCGACGCAAAGTTGTATCTTTGCGCAAAATCTTATATCATACTTGCTTAAACACGGAATTTACAAATGAAGAAATTTTTAACGCTTTTCGCGCTTGTCGCAATCGCGCTCTTCGGCTTTCGCGCCGCAGCGCAGCTTGTGACAACATCGCCCGACGTGCTGCGTGACGATTCGCAGGACGTAGTGCTCTATTTTCATGCCGACTCGCCCGAGGGCAACGCTGCCCTTCGGAATTATACCGGCGATGTCTACGCCCACATCGGTGTCACCACCGGCAATGGCACGTGGCAGTATGTCGTGGCTGAATGGAATGAGAACGTCGACAAATGCAAGCTCACACGCATCGATGCCAACAACTACTCCTTGGCCATTGGCGACATACGCACCTTCTTTGGCATCGATCCTGCCGACAAGGTTATGCAGTTGTGCATGGTGTTCCGCAGTGCCGACGGCACGAAAGAGTGCAAAACCGCTGCCGGCGGCGACATCTTTGTGGCCATCGAGCACGATGGTCCCGTGTCCGAAGCCCGCGAATACCCCGGTGGTGTGCCCGTGCAGGGTGCGGTCGACAACGCCGACGGCACCGTCACGTTCTGTCTTGCCGCGCCCGACAAGTCGTCTGTCACCATTGTGCCCTCGTGGAGCGATTACAAGCTGCTCGACGAAAACTGCATGTACTATCACGACTACAATGGCCGCCGCTACTTCTGGATTACCTCGCCGAAGCTCGCCGATGACACTGACTACATGTACTACTACCTCGTCGACGGTATCTACGCCGTGGGCGACCCCTATGCCAAGCTCGTCCTCGATCCCTACAACGACAAGTGGCTGCTTGCCGACGGCCTCGGCTACGAAGGCATGCCCGAATATCCTGCCGGGGTAGGGCGCGATGTCATGCTGGCAGTGTGGCGCCGCGACATGAACAGCTACAATTGGAGTGCTTTCGAGATTCCCGCCCACGACCGCCTCTACGTCTACGAGATGCTGCTGCGCGACTTCACCGGCACAGAAGGGCAGAGCAAGGGCAACGGCACCCTCGCCGCTGCGATGGAGAAGATTCCATACATCAAGAGCCTCGGCGTGAACGCGGTCGAGCTCATGCCCGTCATGGAGTTCAACGGCAACAACTCGTGGGGTTACAATACCAATTTCTACATGGCCCCCGACAAGGCCTACGGCTCGCCCGAGCAGTACAAGGACTTCATCGACGAGTGCCACCGCAACGGAATGGCCGTGATTCTCGACATCGTGTTCAATCAGACCGACGGCCTCACACCCTGGTATCAGATGTACCCCGTCGGCGCCAACCCCTTCTACAATGCCAAGGCTCCGCACGATTACAGCGTGCTCAACGATCTCAATCCCGGCTACGACCTTGTGGAGCAGCACTACATTGATGTGCTGCAGTACTGGCTCCGCGAGTACAACGTCGACGGCTTCCGCTTCGACCTGGTGAAGGGTCTGGGCGACAATTCGAGCTACGGCTCCGGCACCGAGGCCTATAATCAGAGCCGTGTCGACCGCATGAAGCGTCTCCACGCAGCCATCAAGGCCGTAAAGCCCGACGCCATCCACATCAACGAACTTCTCGCCGCATCTCCCGAAGAGAATGCCAACGCTGCCGATGGCCAGATAGGCTGGCACAATCTCAGCCACAATGCCGGTCAGTTTGCCATGAGCTATGACGAGGACAACTCCGGCGTGTCGGAATTCTACACAGCCAACACCGATCGCACCCCATGGCACTCCATGGCCTACGCTGAGAGCCACGACGAAGAACGCCTCGGCTACAAGATGGTCTCCTACGCTCCTACAGCCGTGCAGACTGGACGCGTGCGTGCGCGCCGTCTGGCCGCCCTTGGTGCGTGGATGGTACTCACTCCCGGTCCGAAGATGATCTGGCAGTTCCAGGAGATGGGCAACGACCAGACCACCAAAAACAGCGACGGCAGCAACAACACCTCGCCGAAGCGCGTTAACTGGAGCGCTCTCGACAATGCCATCAACAAGCACATTGTCGCAGCCTATCGGGCAGCCGGCGCGCTGCGCGTCGCCAATCCCGCCATGTTTGGCCGCGATGCCGACTTTGTCTGCACCTGGAGCAAGAGCACCACGGCTCCCCGCTCGTTGTGCATCCGCAAGGACGGCAAGACGATTGTGGCATTCTTTAATCCTTCCACCACAGCGGCTCAGGATGTGACCGTCAGCGGCACCGGTCTTGCCGCTTCAGCCGCCGAACTCGTCTATGCATGCGAAGGATTTGACAATCCTTCGCTCTCCGGCTCGGGCGGCACACTCAAACTCAACGTGCCCGCCAACAGTTTCGCCATTTACGGCTCCGCCGGTATCAGCGGCATCGACGATGCTGTTGCCGATGGCATTGACGGCAGCGTCAGTGTTGCCGGCGGCATCGGCGAGATTATTGTCAGTGGTGCTTGCGGAGCGGTGGAAGCTTACGACCTCAGCGGTCGTCGCGTAGCTCTTTCGGGTCTTGCCGCAGGTGTCTATGTCGTGCGCGTCGACGGTGGCAGCTATAAGGTTGCAGTGCGTTAATATATTAATATATTATATGTGTAGAAATATTCTTGCCGCTTTTGCGGTGTGTCTTATGGCCGCTTCCTGCACGCCTCCCCGTCATGACGGGGAGGCGCAGGAGGTGGCTTCTGTCTATAGGCTGTTCGAGTCCGGCGATTCCGTAATTGTTCCCGATAGCATCCGTCCGGCCTATGATGCATTCATGAAGGTGGTGGGTGCAGATGCGGCGGCGCCGGAGCTATGGGCGTCGTCGCCGGTTGTCAGGGTGTTTACGCCCGATGTCGACAGTGTGTTTCCGTCGCTTGAGTCTATTGAGGCGGCTCTTGGTGGTATTCTTGCCGGAGCCGATGCCGAGGGAGTCGGGCTGCCTGTCCGTAGCTACGCCGCAGTGGTGTGGGGACGCCCCGAAAGTATCATGTTCTGCGACAGCGTAATGCTCATCGCTCTTAACCACTATCTGGGTGCCGCATACGCCGGCTACGCAGGCATGCCCGCCTATCGTCGCGCGTCAAAGACCCCCGGTCGCCTCCCGGTCGACATCGCTGAGGCGCTGCTTGGCACGCAGTATCCATATGTGCAGGCGCAGGACGCCACAGTGCTGTCGCGTCTGCTCTATGAAGGGGCGCAGGCTGTCCTGCGCATGCGCGTTGTCGGCTGCTCGGCAGCCGAGGCGCTGGGCTACAGCGATGAGCAATACGCATTATTGTGCGAGCACGAGGCCGAATTGTGGCAAATGCTTGTGGCGCGCAATCTTCTCTATAGCACGCTCCCGTCCGATGCCTCGCGCCTTGTAGATCCTGCGCCTTCCACGGCCATCCTCGCGCAGCAGGCACCCGGCCGCGCCGGCCGCTTTATAGGCTATCGCATTATAGAATCATATCTTGCATCGCATCCGTCGGTCTCCGCAGTCGGGCTGCTTTCGCCGGAATTTTATGCGTCCGACGCAGCGCTTCGTGAGTCGGGCTACACAGGCCGTTAAGTGTGGCCGTTCATTCGGTTGCCTTTGTTCTTGAGTGAAAGTGTGCGACCTGCGGCGCTGGGGTGGGGGAGCGCAGTCTCGCGCGTACCATAATAAATATATTATATATGTGATAATAAAAAAAATCTCGGCTTTCTCAAGCCAAGATGGATATATATTGCAGTAAATTATGGAGTGGGCGCTGAGGGATTCGAACCCCCGACCCTCTGCTTGTAAGGCAGACGCTCTG
>CAMWNB010000086.1 GCA_947175495.1 uncultured Porphyromonadaceae bacterium
AATGATACGGCGACCACCGAGATCTACACCTCTCTATTCGTCGGCAGCGTCTGATTTGTATAAGAGACAGGAGGCCGACGGCGTGTGGAAACTGTCGCGGAAGGTCTCGGCGCTGCGCGATGGGCCGGCGATGGTGGTTCCTGAGGTCATGCGCAGGTAGCGCGGGTCTATGTCGCGCAGGAAGCGTGAGGGCCGACAGGTCTTTGTCTGTCCGTTGAGGAAGCGCGATGCGGCGTAGCTGATCATGCAGAATCGCTTGGCGCGCGTCAGTGCCACATACATAAGTCGGCGCTCTTCCTCAATGCCGGATGCAGAGTCGAGACTCATGGCTGAAGGCAGCAGTTCTTCCTCGGCGCCAACGATGAATACATTGCCGAACTCGAGGCCTTTGGCGGCGTGGATGGTCATGAGGGTGACACGTTCGGCCACGCCGTCGTCGGGGTCCTTGCCGTCCTGGTCGGTGGCCAGCGATACCTCGGTGAGGAATGCGGCCATGTCGGCCTGCGCCTCGTCGGCACCTTCCTCGCGCTTGTCGGCGACGAACTGGCGCACGCCGTTGAGCAGTTCCTGCAGGTTTTCTATCTGCGAGATGCTTTCGGGGGTCTTGTCGTGGACGAGGTTGGCCACAAGGCCGGTGGTGGCGATGATGTGGTCGGCGAGTTCGTCGGCGGGAGTGTGGTCGGCGGCGCGTTCGGCAAAGCCGCAGATGAGGTCGTAGAAGCCGTCGAGTTTGGCGCGTGTGCCGCGGTTGATGTCGAGCGGGTGCTCGTCGGGGGCGGAGAGCACCTGCCATATGCTGCAGCTGTCGCGCATGGCTGCGGCGGTGAGTTTCTTGAGGGTAGTGTCTCCGATGCCTCGGGCCGGGGTGTTGATGACGCGGCGCAGGGCTTCGTCGTCGTCGGGGTTGACGCTTAGCCGCAGGTAGGCCACGGCGTCCTTGATTTCCTTGCGCTGGTAGAAGGCGAGACCGCCGTAGATGCGGTAGGGGATGTTGCGCTTGCGGAGCGCTTCCTCAAGGATGCGGCTCTGGGCGTTGGTGCGGTATAGCACGGCGAATTCCTCGTAGCTGTCGCCGCTGTTCATGCGCACCTGGCTCAGGCGGTTGGCCACGAGGAAGCCTTCCTCGTAGTCGCTGTAGGCGCGTACTACTTCGATTCTCTGTCCTTCGCCTCCGGTTGTGAACACTTCTTTGGGTATGCCCTCTCGGTTCTTGGCGATGAGGGTGTTGGCTGCTCCGAGGATGTTGCCGGTGGAGCGGTAGTTCTGCTCGAGCTTGAAAATCTCGAGTGTGGGGTAGGCGTTGCGCAGGTTGAGTATGTTGCGGATGTTGGCTCCGCGGAAGCTGTAGATGCTCTGTGCGTCGTCGCCCACCACGCAGAGGCGCTGCGAGCACGACGAAAGCTGCGACACGATGAGGTGTTGGGCGAAGTTGGTGTCCTGATACTCGTCGACGAGCACATAGCTGAAGAATTCCTGATAGTGGCGCAGCACGTCGGGGTTGTCGCGCAGCAGCACGTTGGTGTAGTAGAGCAGGTCGTCGAAGTCCATGGCATCTGCTTTCATGCAACGGTCGCGGTAGGCCTTGTAGATTTCGGCGGTGCGTGGCCGTCGCGCGCGTCGGTCGGCTTCCATGAGCTCGCGGTCGAGGGCATATGCCTCGGGCGATATCAGGGCGTTTTTGGCTGTGGAGATGTCGGATGCCACTGCCGCAGGCTTGTAGACCTTCTCGTCGAGGTCCATGGCGCGGATAATGCTTTTGATGAGGGCGCGGGAGTCGGAGGTGTCGTAGATTGTGTAGCTGCTCTTGTAGCCCAGGCGGTCGGCGTGGTTGCGGAGGATGCGGGCAAAGATGCTGTGGAATGTTCCCATCCACAGGCGTCGGGCCACGTCCTCTCCGGCCATGGCGCTGATGCGCTCGCGCATCTCACGTGCAGCCTTGTTGGTGAATGTGAGAGCCATGATGCGCCACGGCTCAATGCCGGAGGCAAGCAGGTGGGCAATCTTGCATGTGATCACCCGTGTCTTGCCCGAGCCGGCACCGGCAATGACGAGTTCGGGGCCGTCGGTGTAGAGCACGGCGGCGCGTTGTGCCTCGTTGAGATTGTCGAGATATGGCGGCTGTGGAGTGTCCATTTACCAGAATCGCTTGTTTTCGGCGGAGTATTCAAAGCCTGCTGCGGCCATGCGTGCCGTGAGCTCGTCGCGGTCGATGGCGAGGTCGTCGCAGAGGGCTTCGAGCGTGTCGTAGTCGTCGCGGAGCTTCATGTTGATGAAGCTCAGGAGCATGGCCGGGTCTTGAGGCAGATTGTCCATAATTATAATGTAAGAATTGAGATACAAAATTAGCATTTTATTTCTACAACTCAATAAAAATGGCTATTTTTGCCGAAAACCAACATGCATGGATACCAAGGAAATTTCTGCAATGATAGAGCGACGCCTGGCGTCGATCGATATGCCGGCGCGCCCTGCCGGTCTTTATGAACCTGTGCGCTACGCCCTTGAAGGCGGCGGCAAGCGGCTGCGTCCGCTGCTTTGCGTGCAGGCGTGCCGTGCCTGCGGAGGCTCGGCCGAGGACGCCATGGAGGCGGCGATGGCTCTGGAGATGTTCCACAACTTCACTCTCGTGCACGACGACATTATGGACCACAGCGCCACTCGGCGAGGCCGCGCGAGCGTTGCCGCCAAATACGGAGAAAACCAGGCCATACTGAGCGGCGACGCTATGCTGACGCTTGCGTCGCGACTTATCAGCCGCGTGCCTGCCGGCGTGGTTCCGGCGGTCATGGCCGAGTTCAACGAGATGGCGTTGCGCGTGTACGAAGGGCAGCAGCTCGACACGGAGTTCGAAACCCGGAAGAATGTGACTGTCGGCGAGTATTTCGAGATGATAAGCCTCAAGACGGGCGCGCTGCTTGCGTCGGCATGCCGTATCGGCGCCTTGATAGGCGGCGCAGACGAGGCCACTGCAGATGCGCTCTACGACTACGGCATGGAACTTGGTCTTGCATTCCAATTGCGCGACGACTGGCTCGACACTTTCGGCGATGCGGCCACTTTCGGGAAGCCGATAGGCGGCGACATCATAAACGAGAAGGAGACGTGGATGCTCATCACCGCGCGCCACGACAGCCACGGCGACCTTGACGCCATACTCGACGAGGACCTGGAGCCGGAAGAAAAGATAAGCCAGGTGACGCGCCTCTACGATCGTCTGCGTGTGGGCGAGCGCTGCGACGCCGCGGCTGCCGAGCACCATGCCCTGGCCCTGGCCGCCCTCGGCCGCGCGCAGCTGGCCGACCCGGCGCTGCGCGAGTTCTTCGAGGAAACTGTGGACCGCATGGCCTCGCGCAAACTTTAAAGCTGAACCTGAGCGATGCGATTGTTTGACACTCACACCCATCTTTACCTGCCGGAGTTCGACGAGGACGGCGGAGGCGAAGCCGCCGTGCGCCGCGCTGTCGCCGCCGGCGTGGAGGCTATGCTGATGCCCAACGTGGACCTCACCACCATAGAGCCGCTGCGCGCGCTGCAGGCGCAGCACGGCGAACGGGTGTTCGCCGCCATGGGCCTGCATCCCACGGAAGTGGGCCCATCGTGGCGCGACGACGTGGCACAGGCTCTTGAGGCACTGCGGCCCGGCGATGTGGCCATAGGCGAGGTGGGCATGGATCTATACTGGGACCGTACTTTCCGCGACGAGCAGATGCTGGCGCTTGAGATGCAGGCGCAGCGGGCCGTGGAGCTTGACCTGCCCCTTGTGATTCATTGCCGGGAGGCGCTGGACGAGACGCTGGAAGTGCTGCAAGGCGTGCGCGGCTGCCGCGGCGTGATGCACAGCTTCGGCGGCACGGAAAAAGACGTGGACGATGTGCGCCGGGCTCTGGGCGACGACTGGTTCTTCGGCATCAACGGCATAGTCACCTTCAAGAACTGCCGCGTGGCCGACGCACTTCCGGCCATCACAGTGGAACGCCTGCTGCTTGAGACAGATTCGCCCTATCTTGCCCCGGTGCCCCGCCGCGGCAAGCGCAACGAGAGCGCCTATATCGTGTCCACCGCCGCATGTGTGGCTGCCGCCCTCGGGCTGCCGGATGAGCTGCTTGCGGAAAAGACTTTCCGCAACGCCGTTGAATTTTTGAGGGTTAACGAGTTGTTTTAACAATTTTTAACGGGGGGGGGGTAATTTCTATATGCCCAAGAAAACGTAAGTTGGCGGTGTCAAAACCGGGAAGCTATAGAAGACCTGTGGCTTATACACATCTGACGCTGCCGCCGAATAGA
>CAMWNB010000087.1 GCA_947175495.1 uncultured Porphyromonadaceae bacterium
CCAGGTGCGCGTGGTGGTGTGTTCTTTTTTTAGTAGTTCTGTGATGGTGTCTAATTCGATTATGTCGTTGGTTAGTGTGAGTTTGGAGTGGTTGTTTATGCGGCGGTCTGTGCGGCGGCGGTCGTTGAGTGCGGCGAGGGTGAGTGTGGCCATCATGCCGGCGTGGACGATTTTGTCGGCTCCGGGGAACAGGGGGAGGTTGTCGGGTGTGTGCGGGGTGTCAGAGGGCGACATAGTCGGAGGGGTTGAGTGGTGTGCCTTTGTGGAGGAGCTGGAAGCGGAATGTGCCGTCGGACGGTGCGTGGCCGATGCGGCTTCCGGCGGATGGTGTGGCTCGTGGTGTGACGTATGTGTCGGCAAGCCCGGAGTAGATGCTGATGAATTCGTTGGGGTGCTGGAGGATGATGGTGTGGAGTCCGCTGTGGTCGGTGTAGACGGCTATGACTGTGCCTCGGTAGATGGCGTCGATGCTTTGGTTGCGTGCTCCTCGCATGAGGATGGCGAGGTGGTCGGGGTCGGGGACGGGTTCGGCTCCGGGCGCGGGGCTGTAGAATGCCATTGCTTCGGCGGCGATGGGTGTGAGGACTGAGAGTTCGTAGCGCCGTGTGTTCTCGAAGCGTTGGACGAATGCCTGCTCGGCTTCGGAGGGGGGCATGAGGGTGTCGGTGAGCTGCAGGATGGGTGTGTTGGCGCGTGCTGCGGAGTCGGGGTCGATTGTGCCTGTGATGATTGCCCGGACGTCGGTGAGGTAGCGCTGGTTGATGCGCATTTCCCGCTGGAGAGAGTCGAGGCGCAGTGTCGCGTCGATGTAGAGGGCGCGTGTGTCGGTGTCGAGTGTTCCGGGGAGCAGGCGCCGCATGGGTGTGAATGCCATGATGACGTAGACGAGTGCTGCTACGGCTGCGATGGCTACGGCTGCGAGTGCGATGGCCTGTATGTGGTTGAAGCGTATGCTCCAGACGCGCGCGAATGCGGCTTCGTTGACGTAGTCGAGGCGCCGCATGGGTTGTGGCGATGCGGGGTCGGCCGGGTCGGCGGGCCGCAGGTGCGCGGTGTGGCGTATGATGCGGGGGAGGAGTTTCATGTGGCAAAGATACGATTTTTTTTGATTTGGGGCGAACAATGTCGGCGGGCGGGTTGTTTGGAAAGTATCATAATTAACAACGTTTCACTAATATCTCTCTTCTGACTGTTATGAAAAAGTATTTATTTACGGCTCTCGCTGCTTCGGCAGTGTGCGGCTCGACTGCTATGGCTCAGGAGCCTGCTGTGGTGGTTGAGGAAGAAAGCCTCACTGTGGTTGAGGAAGTGCCTTGTGACAATCATTACTATTGCGGCGGCTCGGAGAACTGGTTTATCCAGCTTGGCGCGGGTGTGAACACTCCTTTCTTCGAGTATTCTGACGTGAATGGCTCGAAGAAGCATCATTTCACTGCTGTGTATGACTTCGGCTTCGGCAAGTGGTTCACTCCTTACTTCGGCACTCGCCTGAATTTCATGGGCGGCGCGCTGCACTGGGACAACAATGTGTATCACAAGATGAAATATGTGAGCGGGCAGGTTGACTTCATGTGGGATATGTTCAACGCTCTGGGTGGCGTGAACGATGACCGTGTGTTCAGCATCGTGCCTTTTGCCGGTCTTGGCGCCGCTTATGCGTGGGATATGCATCCTGCGGGCAATATCGCCGGCGACGGCACGCGCCACAAGAGCACTACGTGGGCTCCGGACATTTCGGCCGGCCTTCAGCTGCGCTTCCGCCTGTGCAAGTATGTGGATTTCTTTGCGGAGGGCCGCGTCCAGTTCCTGGGCGATGTGTTCAACGGAACGGCTTACGGCGTGCCTGCCGACCTTGACATCAGTGTGATCGGCGGTTTCAGCTTCAATATCGGCGGCCGTGGTTTCCACCGCTATAATCCTTGCGACTACACGGGTTATATCTCGAATCTGAACAATCAGGTGAACGACCTGCGCGGCCAGCTGGCTGCCACGGGCGCTGCTCTCGCGGCTGCCGAGGCTCAGCTCCCCTGCCCGGAGGTTGAAGTGGCCGAGGCTACGGTGGTTGAGGCTGCTCCTCTGATGGCTACGGTGCGTTTCTCGCTGAATTCGGCGCGTATCGTGCCTCAGGAGAAGGTGAATGTGTTCAACATCGCTCAGTGGATGAAGGAGAATCCGGAGCAGAATGTGGCTATCGTGGGCTATGCTGACGCTGACACGGGCACTTCTGCCTACAACATGAAGCTGTCGAAGCGCCGCGCCCAGGCTGTGTACGACATGCTGACCGGCGAGTATGGCATTGACGCTTCGCGCCTGTCGATCGTGGCCGAGGGCAGCGACAAGCAGGTGTACGAGGAGAACAACTGGAACCGTATCGTGATTTTCAACGTGGCTGAGTAAGGGCTGCGCGACATAAAGAAAAGGGACGCCCTC
The DNA here is from genome assembly GCA_947175495.1 of uncultured Porphyromonadaceae bacterium. Taxonomy (GTDB): domain Bacteria; phylum Bacteroidota; class Bacteroidia; order Bacteroidales; family Muribaculaceae; genus CAG-873. The sequence continues at coordinate 2,431 of CAMWNB010000087.1, forward strand.
CGAGCGGAGAGCGTCCTTTTTTATGTTATGATGTGTGGCGCGGGGTTTATTTGGCGCCGGTGAGGCGGAGGATGGCGGGGGCGATGTCGGAGTTGTTGTTGAGGCCTCGGAAGAGGTCGGCTCCGACGCCGATGGCGAAGAGGGGGACGGGGTTGCCGGTGTGGCTTGTGGTGGTGAATCCGATGCCTGCTGCGTCGTTGATGAGGCGCAGTACTGCTACGGAGAATGCGTCGAAGTTGGCGTAGAGTGTTTTCTGGTCTTCGGAGTTGCGGAGCTCGAATGTGGCGGTGAATTTGTCTTTAAGTGCCTGTTCTTGCTTTTCGGTGACGGGTATTGCGGTGAAGAGTCCGAAGTCGTCGGAGAGTTTTTGGCGCATGTCGTCCCATGTGTAGACCCGGCGGTCGCGGAGCATGGCCTTACATTCTTCGCTGAAGGCTTCTTTGCTTTTGCGCTGGTGGTCGAAGACGGCGAGGTTGGATGCGTATTTGATGACGTCGTTGCCGAGTGCGAGGCCGCCGGTGTCGTGGTCGGCGGTGACGATGATGAGTGTTTCGTCGGGGTGTTGGAGGTAGAAGTCGTAGGCGACGCGGAGTGCTTCGTCGAAGTTGATGATTTCTTTGATGGCTGCTCCGCCGTCGTTGGCGTGGAGTGCGTGGTCGATGTTGCCTCCTTCGACCATCATGAAGAAGCGGTCGGGGGAGTATTTTTCGAGGTGGGCGAGGCATGTGGATGCGATGAGCGGCAGGTCGAGGCGTGTGGCTACGGAGTCGATGGTGTAGCCTACGTTCCAGACGTGGCCTGTCTCGGTGTTGAGGAGGCATACGCGGCGTGAGTCGATCATGTCGGCGCCTTGGCGTCCGTAGAGCATTTGGACGTCGTTCTGCTGCATGAGTTCGATGATTTCGTCGTGGTGGTCGCCGGTGAGTCCGCGGAGGCCTGCTCCTGCGAGGAATTCATAGCCGGAGCGTGCGGCTTCGCAGTCGATTTCGTAGCTCATGCCTCGGTTGGGGACGTGGGCGTAGAATGCTCCGGGGGTGGCGTCGTCGGCGCTGACGTTGGTTGTGATGCCGACGCCCCATCCTTGGTCGTGGAGTATTGTGGCTACGGATGTGGCGGGGATGGTGTCGGGTCCCATTCCGAGCATGCCGTTGCGTGTCTTGGTGCCGGTGGAGAGTGCTGTGCCGGCTGCAGCGGAGTCGGTGGTGGTGGATGATGCGGACCATGTCTGGCACCATGCCACGGTGGGGAACTGCATCATGAGGAGGGGCTGTTCGGCTCCCCGGATGACGCGGTTGTAGGTCTGTGCGGCCATGACGGGTCCCATGCCCATGCCGTCGCCGATGTAGTAGAATATGTACTTTGGTGTCTGCGCGTCGGCGCTGATGGCGGCGAGGGCGATTGCGGCTGCCGCGAGGATGTTTTTGAAGTGTTTCACTGTGGTGTATGATTGGGTTTTGACGATAACAAAGTTAGCAATTTAAAATTATAAATGAAAAAAATATGGTAAATATATGTGATG
>CAMWNB010000088.1 GCA_947175495.1 uncultured Porphyromonadaceae bacterium
CGCAATTAATTGTGTGATGATACAAAAGTTACTTTATCATCGCATCTCTCCGGCGTTAACAAATATTGGGGAACGGGGTCTTTGACCGTTCACGCGGAAAATAGGTAACTTTGCAGGCAGAAACGTATTTATGGGTAAACTCCCGACATCATGAAAAAGACACTGTTAGCTTTAACGGCGCTCTGCGCCGCCGTGGCCGCCGATGCGGCCGTAGTCACATACCCCGCGCCCGCCGAGGCCGCGCTGCTCGACCACTTTGCCGTGGAGGTGCGCGCCGCCGGCACGGCCGACGCCTGGCAGCCCGTCAGCGTCTACCGGGTGAAAGTGGATGAGGTCGTCGACACCCGCCACAAGGTGACCGACTCCTCCATGGCCTATTTCGACTTCGACGGCACCGCCGAGGTGCGCGTCATCTCGCGTAGCCGCCATGTGGAGAGCGCCCGAGTGCGTCCTTCGAGCTATGAGATAGAGCCCGTCGTCAGCGGCGACACTCTCACCTTCACGCTCGACCGCCCGCGTCAGCTCTCTGTCGAGGTGAACGGCGAGATATTCGACAACCTGCAGCTCTTCGCCAATCCCATCGACACCGAAGCCCCCACCGTCCGCGAGCTCCGCAAGCTGCGCAAGGACAAAAACTACATCTACATCGGCCCGGGCTACCACAAGATCGACACCCTGCATGTGCGCAGCGGCCAGCGCGTCTATGTGGCAGGCGGCGCCGTGGTCGACGGCATCATCGACATCAGCGACGCCGAGGACGTGCGCCTCTCGGGCCGCGGCATGGTCTATCCCCACCGCACGGCCGGCATATATGTGAGCCGCTCGCGCCGCGTCAGTGTCAGCGGCCTGTTCACCACGCAGTGCCCCGTGGGACAGAGCGACAGCGTCAGCATCGACAACGTGAAGCTCATCAGCTACTATGGCTGGGGCGACGGATTCAACGTCTTTGCCTCCAACAACGTGAGCTACAACAACTGCTTCGCCCGCACTTCCGACGACTGCACCACCATCTACGCCACACGCAAGAATTTCCAGGGCGGCTGCCGCAACATCCGCTTCGAGAACATGGTGCTGTGGGCCGACGTGGCCCATCCCATCATGATAGGCCTCCACTCCGAAACCGAGCGCCACGAGGTCATTGAAGACGCCCTCTACCGCAACATCGACGTGCTCGACATGAAAGAAAAGCAGATCGACTACCAGGGCGTGTTCGCCATCTGCTGCGGCGACGACATCACCGTGCGCCGAATCCGCTTCGAGGACGTGCGCGTGGAGAATTTCCGCCAGGGCCGCCTCATCGACATACGCATCTGCTACAACAAAAAATATTGCACTGCCCCGGGCATGGCCGTGGAGGATATCTATTTCAAGAACATATTCTACAACGGCGACCGCTCCGAACTGTCGATGATCATCGGCTACGACGACACTCGCAAGGTGCGCGGTGTCCATTTCGACAACCTCGTGATCAACGGTGAGAAAATTTTCGACAAGATGCCCGGCAAGCCCGGTTGGTACAAGACCGCCGACATGGCCCGCATCTTCATTGGCGAGCATGTCGAAGACGTGACTTTCGAATAAAACTTACTATCGCAATTATGAACAATCGAATCGCCATACTGGCGGCTGCCGCCGCCATTGCCGCCTCGGCCTCGGCGCGGGAGGCGTGGGTGCCCGATCTGGGCAACGGCCGCTACCGCAACCCCGTGGTGTGCGCCGACTATTCCGACCCCGACGTGGTGCGCACGCCCGAGGGCGACTACTACCTCACCGCCTCGAGCTTCGCATGCACGCCCGGCCTGCCCATTCTCCACAGCACCGACCTCGTGAACTGGGAGATTGTGAACTACGCGCTGCCCGCCCTCGAACCGCGCGAATTCTACGACGCAGCCCCGCGCCACGGCAAGGGTGTGTGGGCGCCGAGCATACGCGAGCACGACGGCATGTACTACATCTACTGGGGCGACCCCGACTTCGGCATCTTCATGGTCAAGACCGCCGACCCGCGTGGCAGCTGGAGCGAGCCGGTGCTCGTCAAGGCCGGCCGCGGCATGATCGACCCGACGCCCCTTTGGGACGACGACGGCCGCCTCTACCTCGTGCACGCATGGGCCGCCAGCCGCGCGGGCTTCAACAGCGTGGTCACCATCGTCGAGCTCAGCGCCGACGGAGAGCGCGCCATCGGCGAGCCTGTCATGGTGATGGACGGCAACGACGGCGTCAACCACACCGTCGAGGGTCCCAAACTCTACAAGCGCAACGGCTGGTACTACATCTTCGCTCCCGCCGGAGGCGTGGAGCAGGGGTGGCAGCTGGCCATGCGCTCCCGCAGCATCTACGGCCCCTACGAGGTGCGCCGCGTCATGGCGCAGGGCGACAGCCCCGTCAACGGCCCGCACCAGGGAGCGTGGGTCGACGACGCTGCCGGCGACTCCTGGTTTCTGCACTTCCAGGACCGGGGTCCTTACGGACGTGTGCTGCACCTCAACCCCATGCGCTGGGTCGACGACTGGCCCGTCATAGGCGATGATGCCGACGGCGACGGCTGCGGCACACCCGTGCTTTCGTGGCGCAAGCCTGCTGCCGCTGTGAAGGGCGGGGGAGTGAAAGTGCCGGCCACAAGCGACACCTTCGACACCCGTCGCCTCGGCCTGCAGTGGGAATGGCACGGCAATCCGGGCCTCGACTACGGCTTCGCCACCGACATGGGCTTCTTCCGCCTCTACGGCTTCCGCACCCCGGCCGACTATGTGAACCTCTGGACCGTGCCCAATCTGCTGCTGCAGAAATTCCCAGCCGAGGAGTTCACTGCTACAGCCAAGCTGCGCGTGTCGGCCAAAGCCACGAGCGAGGGCGCCGTCAGCGGCCTCGTGGTCATGGGATGGGACTACAGCGCCCTGGGCCTTGAGAAGCGCGGCGAAGGCTTCGTGTTGCGCCGCTACACCTGCCGCGATGCCGAGCAGGGCAACGCCGAGGCTGTGGATGACATTGCCACGCTGGCCCCCACACGCGTCTACAGCGCCGGCCTGCACCCCAACTACGAATGTGACATATGGCTGCGGGTGCGTGTCGGCAAGGATGCCCTCTGCCGCTTCAGCTACAGCGCCGACGGGCGCCGCTGGCACGACGCCGGCGCTGCATTCACCGCCCGCCAGGGCAAGTGGATAGGAGCGAAGGTGGGCATGTTCAGCATCGCTCCCGACACTGTGGACCGCGGCTGGATGGACATCGACGAGTTCACCGTGGAGCGCTGACGCGCCGCCGCCCACATATGCACAAAAAAGAGGCTGTGTCGTAATTAAGTTTTACGGCGCAGCCTCTCTTTTTTGAGTGT
>CAMWNB010000089.1 GCA_947175495.1 uncultured Porphyromonadaceae bacterium
CGCGTGACCGTCTGCTTAGAAGGCAGATGCTCTATCCAACTGAGCTACCGGACCGAGTTTGTATTGCGAGTGCAAAGGTAGCGCTTTTTCGCGACTTATGCAACGCGCACACGAACTTTTGGCATGATTTTTGTGTTCTTAGGGTAGATTTATTGAACCCTAAAAATGTTAATAATATGGACAATTTCAACGAAATGATAGCGGGTGCGAAGCCTACGCTGGTGGATTTTTTCGCCACATGGTGCGGCCCGTGCAAGATGCAGAGCCCTATTCTTGAGCAGGTGAAGCATCGGGTGGGCGATGAAGCCAACATCATCAAGGTAGATGTGGACCAGGCGCAGGAACTTGCTCAGCGCTATCGCGTGCAGTCGGTGCCGACGCTCATCCTGTTTGTGAACGGCGAACCCGCATGGCGCGGCGTGGGCGTGCATCAGGCCGATCAGCTCGAGGCTAAAATCCGCGAGCACCTCGGCGGCAAGGTCTGAGAGCCGTCGGCATCAACTGTCGGACGGAGTCTGACCTACGCGAGACACAGCACGAGGGCCTGCGCTGCTACGACGCGCAGGAACATCGTGAGCGGGTAGACCGTACTATAGGCCACGGCGGGCGCATCGTTCGCCGTGGAATTGTTTGCATACGCCAGAGCCGGGGGATCGGTGTAGCCGCCCGAGAACAAGCCCATGATGGTGAGGAAGTTGAATTTGTATTTGGCGCGTGCGATGATGCCGACGATGACGAGGGGCACAAAGGTGATGACAAAGCCCCATAGCACCCACCACATGCCGGTGGTGTTGAACACGGCTTCGGCGAATCCCGAGCCGGCCGAGATGCCCACGGAGGCGAGGAACAGGCAGATGCCGAGTTCCCGCAGCAGTAGCGACGCCGACGACGAGGTGTAGGTGACAAGTTTGAACTTGTAGCCGAAACGGCTGAGCAGGATGGCCATGACGAGCGGACCGCCCGCGAGGCCGAGTTTCATGCCGAAGCCCACGTTGATGGAGCCGAGGATGATACCGAGGATAATGCCTACGAAAATAGTGATGAGGTTGGGCTGGTTGAGGCGCTTCATGGAGTTGCCGAGGCGCGCGGCGAGGCGGTCGATGTCCTCGAGGTTGCCTACGACGGTGATGCGGTCGCCCATTTGCAGCCGCAGGTTGGGGGCTGCGAGCAGGTCGACGCCGGCACGGTTGACACGCGTGGCGTTGAGTTTGTAGCCGTTGTGGAGGCGCAGCGAGCCGATGGGCACGCCGTTGAATTCGCTTTTGGTGACGAGTATGCGGCGAGAGTAGACAGGCTCGGGCACGGATTCCCAGTCCATCTCCACTTCCGGGCCGAGGACGGCGCGGAAGCGGTCGGCGTCGTGGGCGGAGCACACGATGAGCAGTTTGTCGCCGATGTGTATCTGTGTGGACGATTTGGGAATGGAGACATGGCCGTCGGTGCGCATGATGCGCGACACCACAAAGTTGCATTGTATCACATCGTGCAGCTGCAGGAGCGTGCGGTCGTCGATGAGCTTGTTGGTGACTTCTATGGAGAGGAGGAAAGGCTTGAGCTGGGAGTTCTCCTGCTCGGTTTCGATCTCCTTTATCTCGTCATTGGTGTTGATGCGGAAGATGGCTTTGACTACGAACATGGCCATGATGATGCCGACCACGCCGAGAGGGTAGGCCGCTGCATAGCCGGATGCCATGAGGTCGGCAGCCTCGCCTCCGCCGGCCGTCTGGCCGATGGCCTGCTGGGCGGCAGCGAGGCCGGGGGTGTTGGTGACGGCGCCGCTCATGATGCCGACCACTACGCCCACATTCTTGATACCGCCCCAGAAATAGATGCAGAGGGCGATGGCCACGTTGAGCGCTATGCCGAGCACTGCAAGGCCGTTGAGGGTCATGCCGCCTTTCTTGAACGACGAGAAAAAGCCCGGGCCCACTTGCAGGCCTATAGAGAAGATGAACAATATCAGGCCGAATTCGCGGACGAACTTGAGGATATTGCTGTCGACAACATAGCCGAAGTGGCCCATGACGATGCCGACAAACAGCACGAAAGTGACACCCAGCGACACGCCGCAAATGCGCAGCTTGCCGATGTAGATGCCGGCGGCGATTACGAACGAGTAAAGCACCAGAGTGCTTGCTATCGACGTGTTGCCGGGGAAAATAAGGTCAGTAATCCATTCCATAGAAATTGTGCGACGCGTTTTTTCGCAGTAGTTTCCGCGTTTGGCGTTAGCGGGTGCAAAGTTACGCAAAATTCCGTGAATGGCCTAATGTTGGTGCTTCGGATTTTTTTGCGCTCTATATAATTAATGTGTATATGCGAAGAAAAGGATCATGTAATGTCTGGTTTGGTTGACGTCGTGCTCAAATGGTTGACTTATAGATAGTAATGGTTTTTATTGGAAAATAATTCAAATTTTTTCGTGAAAACATTTGGTAGTTTCGGAAAAAGGGTGTAACTTTGCACTCGCTTTTCGGAGGAAGGGCGATGCGGATGACACCGCAAGGGCGCTGAGCGCCGTTGAAAGTCTGAAAATTTGATGAAATCAAAAATAAGTGTTAAAAATTGCACAAAAATTTGGTAGATTCAAAATCTTGCATTAACTTTGCAGTCGGATTCGCGAAAAACGGGTCCGGCGCTCCAAAAGAGCCCCGAGAACATTGAAACGATTACAATAGACAAGAGTAGTACAAGAGCAGTGCTGCGGCAACGCAGCAATTGGCTCCGTTCAATTCTTAAAACGCAATAAACGGCGAACAGTTCTGGGATAGTATCCCGGGGCGGACGATTCGACTGAAGGTCTTGTGAAGGCAAAATGATTTCAAAAGAATCTTGCCTTTTCTGATTGAAAAAAAAAAAAACAAGATAACAACAACGAAGAGTTTGATCCTGGCTCAGGATGAACGCTAGCGACAGGCTTAACACATGCAAGTCGAGGGGCAGCGGGGATGAGAGCTTGCTCTCATCCGCCGGCGACCGGCGCACGGGTGAGTAACACGTATGCAACCTGCCTGTCACTGGGGGATAAGCGGAAGAAATTCCGTCTAATACCGCATAATATCGCGGGGAGACATCTCCTTGCGATTAAAGGAGCGATCCGGTGACAGATGGGCATGCGGCGCATTAGCTTGTTGGCGGGGTAACGGCCCACCAAGGCGACGATGCG
>CAMWNB010000090.1 GCA_947175495.1 uncultured Porphyromonadaceae bacterium
ACATCATCGACCTGCTGAAATACGACGAGGACACCGCCGGCGGCCTTATGGGCACGGAGATGCTCGTCGTGAACGAAAACCTGTCGATGCCAGAATGCATCAAGGAACTGCGCGCACAGGCCGAGGATATGGACGAGATCTACTATGTGTATGTGGTGGACAACGACTACAAACTGCGCGGCGTGCTGCCACTCAAGAAGCTCATCACGCACCCCTCGGTGTCGAAAATCAAGCATGTCATGGAAGTGGACCCGGCTTGCGTGAAGGCCGACACACCCATCGACGAGGTTGCCCACGATTTCGAGAAATACGACCTTGTGGCGATGCCCGTCGTCGACAGCATAGGGCGCCTTCTGGGACGCATCACCGTGGACGACGTGATGGACGAAGTGCGCGAGAGCAGCGAACGCGACTATCAGCTGGCGAGCGGTCTTAGCAGCGATGTCGACGCCGACGACTCCATCCTGTCGCAGACCAAGGCGCGCATCCCGTGGCTGCTCATCGGCATAGCATCCGGCATACTTGCATCAATAATCCTTGCCGGATTCGAGACACAGCTGCAGGCTGTGACGGCGCTGGCGCTGTTCATCCCCATCATAGGCGGCACAGGCGGCAACGTGGGCGTGCAGGCCTCGGCCATAGTGGTGCAGGGCCTTGCCAATGGCTCGCTCGACATCCGCGAGTTCTCGCGTCAGCTGGGCAAGGAAATACTCGTGGGCCTGCTGAACGCAACGATAATATCGTCGGTGATACTGGTCTACAACCTCGTGGTGATGCCGTCGCAGCTGGCGGTGACGCTGAGCGTGGCCGTGTCGCTGTTTGCGGTGGTTATGTTCGCCACCACGCTCGGCACTGTGGTGCCGCTGACGCTGGAGAAGCTGCACATCAACCCGGCTCTCGCCACAGGCCCGTTCATCCAGATAAGCAACGACATCGTCGGCCTCTTGATCTACGTGGGCATCTCGACGTGGTTTCTGCGCCTCTTCGGCGTGTGAATCATTCTTTCAGCTCGGAGGGGTGCTTTAGGAAGTACTGCTTGAGCAGCTCCTCGATATTGAAATAGTAGCCTGCATGCTGCTTGTCGGCGTGCTCGACCTCTATGTAGTCGTAGTGCGGCGGCTCGTAGCGGTGTTGCGTGGCCTTGATACCCTTGAGGTTGAGAAAATCGTACTCATGCTGCGGCGACACCACAATCCATGCGTTTTCCATGTCGGCACCTGTGCCGCTGGCTGCAATGACAAGCAGCAAGTGGTTGAGCTTGTTCTGCCATATGCGCGCCAGATTGGTGCTGCCACGCTGTTCATACGCGAAAATGCGGTTGTTGAGTTGTCGCAGGTTCACAGGGTCTTCCTCTACGGCCTGCATGGTGTAGTCGAGCAGTTCGCTGCGCTCGGAGGGCGAGAGATCCTGCTTGGAGAGAAGCGGAGCCAAAGCCTCCAGGCGTTCGGGATCGGCCGGCTTGCGATACGGGTCGAAATCTTCTTGAAAAAGAGTGCCATAGTAGAAGTATTGATACTCTACGCTGGTCATCGTGGTGTCGTTGCGCAAAAACGCGCGCAGGAGTGTCGGATAGTAGTACTGTGAGTGCTCGTCGGTAGTTGCGGCCTTTATAGCCTCAAGGTCGGGTTTGCCCAAGGCGGCACGAGCCGACGCGGGAGCTGCGGCCAGCGCGCCAAATGAAGCGGCTGCGAGGGCAACGGCCAATATGATGTGGCGGAATATCTGCATTGTGTAAGGGTTTGTTACAAATATACGCAATTCGACGGCAATTCTTGCGCCGTCAAAGATTTTTTCACGCGATTTTGCAAAAATTAAGTCGCAGATGATTTGTTGCCGAACCGGTCGCAAACTAAAAAAGCGCACCGCGAGTGGTCGCAGTGCGCTTTTATGTTTAATCGGTCTCTACTTACTTGGAGAGTTTCTCCTTGAGAGCAGCGAGAACTTCGATGTCGCCGAGGGTTGTCTTCTCGATGGCGGGAGTGGCCAGGGGAGCTTCCTCCTGCTTGGCGGGACGTGCGGCACGCTTGGCGCGACGCTCGGCGTTCTTCTCGGCACGAGCCTCATCTTCGAAGATGCGGCTGTGGCTGAGGAAGATGCGCTTGCCATCCTTGTTGAATTCGATGACCTTGAAGTTGAGCTTTTCGTCGACCTGGGCCTGGGTGCCGTCCTGCTTAACGAGGTGCTTCGGAGTAGCGAAGCCTTCCACGCCGTAGGGCAGAGCGATGATGGCGCCCTTGTCGAGCATCTCTACGATGGTGCCTTCGTGGATGGAACCAACGGTGAAGATGTTCTCGAACACTTCCCAGGGATTCTCCTCGAGCTGCTTGTGGCCGAGGCTGAGACGACGGTTTTCCTTGTCGATAGCGAGCACTTCCACTTCGATGTCGGCACCGATCTGGGTGAATTCGCTGGGGTGCTTGATCTTCTTGGTCCAGCTGAGGTCGCTGATGTGGATGAGGCCGTCTACGCCCTCTTCGATTTCAACGAACACGCCGAAGTTGGTGAAGTTGCGCACCTTGGCGGTGTGGCGGCTGCCGATGGGGTAGCGCACCTCGATGTCTTCCCAGGGATCCTTCTTGAGCTGCTTGATGCCGAGGCTCATCTTGCGGTCTTCGCGGTCGAGGGTGAGGATGACAGCTTCAACCTCGTCGCCAACCTTCATGAAGTCCTGAGCGGCACGGAGGTGCTGGCTCCAGCTCATTTCGCTGACGTGGATGAGACCTTCAACGCCGGGAGCGATTTCAACGAATGCACCATAGTCGGGCAGAACGACTACGCGGCCCTTGACATGGTCGCCCACCTTGAGGTCGGGGTTGAGAGCGTCCCAGGGATGGGGCTGGAGCTGCTTGAGACCGAGGGCGATGCGCTTCTTCTCGTCGTCGAAGTCGAGGATAACGACGTTGAGCT